>NZ_PSWB01000034.1:0-35366 GCF_002931865.1 Rathayibacter sp. AY1C7
CCCCTCGGCCCCGCTCGCGCCCGATCCGCGCCCCGGCAACGACGAAGGGCCCGCCGTCCGGAGACGACGGGCCCTTCGCAGCGGGGATCAGCCGCCGACGGTCGGGGTGCTCGTGGTGACCTCGTTGGTCGTCGCGAGCGTGCCCAGGTAGAGCTCGATGACCTTGGGGTCGTTCATCAGCTCCCGGCCCGCGCCCTCGTAGGCGTCGCGGCCCTGATCGAGGACGTAGCCGCGGTCGCAGATCTGCAGCGCCCGCCGCGCGTTCTGCTCGACGATCATGATCGAGACGCCCGCGCGGTTGATCCGCTGCACGTTGACGAACGTCTCGTCCTGCCGCATCGGGGACAGGCCGGCGCTGGGCTCGTCGAGCAGCAGCATCGACGGGTCCATCATCAGAGCCCGCGACATCGCCACCATCTGGCGCTCACCGCCCGAGAGCGACCCCGAGCGCTGCTTGAGCCGCTTGCTGAGCTCCGGGAAGAGCTCGGTGACGAACTCGAGCCGCTCCTTGTACAGCTTCGGCTTCTGGTACATGCCCATCTCGAGGTTCTCCTCGATGGTGAGCGACGGGAAGACGTTGTTGTTCTGCGGCACGAAGCCCACGCCCTTGGACACCAGCTTGTCGGCCTTGAGGCCGGTGATGTCCTCGCCGTTCAGCAGGACGGTGCCCTGGCGGATGTTGACCAGGCCGAACATCGCCTTCAGCAGCGTCGACTTGCCTGCACCGTTCGGGCCGATGATCCCGACGAGCTCGCCGCGCTTCACGTAGACGTTCGAGCCGTTGAGGATGTTGACCCCCGGCACGTAGCCCGCGTGCAGATCGTGCGTCTCGAGGGTGTTCGGAGTCGTCGTGTCGGCGGTCATCTCTCGTCCTTCTCGAATTCGACGGCCGGGGCGTCGGTCGTCGGGGTGACGCTCGTCGGCGCGGAGGCCGACGGGGACGCCGTTCCGGCCGCCGGAGCGTCGTGGCCGGGCGTCGGGATGCCGGCCTTATCCGCCTGCCGCTCCACGTCCTCGCGGACGAGGTCGGAGTCCATCTCCTCGGCGATCTCGAGCTGGCCCTCGATCGTGCCCAGGTCGGTGTCGTGGTGCGCGCCGAGGTACGCGTCGATGACGGCCGGGTCGTTCATCACGGTCGAGGGCGGGCCCTCGGCGACGACCTTGCCCTCGGCCATCACGATCACCCAGTCGGCGATCGTGTTGACCATGTGCATGTCGTGCTCGACGAAGAGCACGGTCATGCCCTCGTCCTTCAGGTTCACGATGTGACCGAGGAGCGACTGCGTCAGCGCCGGGTTCACGCCGGCCATCGGCTCGTCGAGCATGACGAGCTCGGGCTCCGACATCAGCGCCCGCGCCATCTCGAGCAGCTTCTTCTGGCCGCCCGACAGGCTCGACGCGTAGTCGTCCCGCTTGGTGTCCAGCTTGAACTTCTCGAGCAGGCGGATCGCGCGCTGCTCGATCGAGTCCTCCTCCTTCGACCACAGCGGGCGGATGAGCGAGGTGAAGATGTTCTCGCCCTTCTGCCCCTTCGCGCCGAGCAGCATGTTCTCGAGCACCGTCATGCCGCCGAGCGCCTTGGTGAGCTGGAACGTGCGCACCATGCCCATCCGCGACACCCGGTAGGCCGGGACGTTGGCGAGGTTCTTGCCCTTGAAGTTCCACTTGCCGGTGTTGGGCTTGTCGAAGCCCGTCAGCAGGTTGAAGAACGTGGTCTTGCCGGCCCCGTTCGGGCCGATCAGGGCGGTGATGGATCCGCGGGGGATCTCGAGGTGCTCGACGTCGACCGCGGTCAGGCCGCCGAAGCGGCGGCTGACGTTGTCGGCGACGACGATGGGGTCCTTCTTCCTGACCCCGGGGACGATTGCTTCCTCGGTGATGTCCGAGACCGGCGTCTTAGGCAAAGTGCAGATCCTTCTTCTTGCCGAAGATCCCCTGGGGTCTGAAGATCACCAGGAGCATGAGGGCTACCCCCACCACGATGAACCGGATGGGTCCGGTCTGCACGGTGGTGAGGCGGATGAGGTCGTTGTTGAGGACCCCGGTGTCGATCCCGAGCGTGAGCAGTCCGTCGGTCAGACCGAGGACGACCCAGAAGATGATCGAGCCGACGACGGGTCCGAAGACCGTCGCGGCGCCGCCCAGCAGCATGATCGTGTAGAGGAAGAACGTGAGCTGGGTGCCGTAGTTGTCGGGCTGGAGCGAGCGGGGGAGGATGAACAGCGCTCCTGCGAGGCCTCCGAGCACGCCGCCCAGGATGAGCGCCTGGATCTTGTACGAGAAGACGTTCTTGCCGAGCGAGCGCACGGCGTCCTCGTCCTCGCGGATGCCCTTGATGACGCGGCCCCAGGGGCTGCGCATCAGGAGGAACACCAGGAGGCAGGCCAGGAGCACGAGGCCCCAGCCGACGATCCGCACCCACCACTGGTCCTGGCTGTAGGTGAGCACGCCGATGCCCCAGCGGCCCTCGGGCAGCGGGTTGAGGTCGTTGAACGCCTTCGCCGCGCCGTTGATGCCCTCCGAGCCGCCGGTGATCGCCGAGAACTCGGGGGTCTTGACCGAGAGCCGGATGATCTCCGCCGCCGCGATCGTGACGATCGAGAGGTAGTCGGCCCGCAGCCGCAGCGTCGGGATGCCCAGGATGAGCGCGAAGACGGTCGCCGCGACGATCGTCGCGAGGAAGGAGCCCCAGACGGGCCATTCGAACTTGACCGAGGTGATGGCGAAGGCGTAGCCGCCCACTGCCATGAAGCCGGCCTGTCCGAAGTTGAGCAGCCCCGTGAATCCGAAGTGGATGACCAGGCCGATGGTCGCCAGCGCGTACGCGGCGACAGTGGGATCGACGATCTGCCCGATCGCCAGCCAGATGAAGTTGAGGTTCATGGTGTCCTAGCCGATCCGTTCCTTGCGGCCCAGGATTCCCTGCGGCCTGACCAGGAGGATGATGATCATGAGAACGAGCGGAGCCACGTACTTGAGGTTCTCCGGGATCCAGATCGTCGAGATGTTCATCATCAGTCCGATGATGAGCGAGCCGACCAGCGCGCCGTAGGCGGAGCCGAGTCCGCCGAGCGTGATCGCCGCGAAGATCAGCAGCAGGATCGACGCTCCCGTGTCCCAGCGCAGCGACTGGTAGTAGCCGATGTAGACGCCCGCCAGCGCGGCGAGAGCGCCCGACATCACCCAGACGACGCGGATGACGCGCTCAACGTTGATGCCCGAGGCGGAGGCGAGGGCCCGGTTGTCCGAGACCGCCCGCATCGCCTTGCCGATCTTCGTCTTCGTGAGGACGTAGGCCACGGCGACGATGCAGACGACGCCGACGACGGCGCCGACGATGTCGGTGAACTTCAGGCTGATCCCGAGCTCCGGCACCGTGAAGAACGGAGCGGTGCTGTTGGGGAGCGAGAGGCGGTCGGCTCCGAAGAAGAAGACGAACACGTAGCGCAGGGCCAGCGAGAGGCCGATCGTCACGATCATCAGCGGGATGAGCTGGATGCCCTTCTTCCGCAGCGGCTTCCAGAGCAGCCCGTCCTGGACGAAGCCGAAGGCCCCGCCGAGAATCACCGCGATCGGGATGGCCAGCAGCGCCGGGAGTCCGAAGACCCCGGAGAAGAGGTACGCCATCAGCGCGCCGAAGGTGACCAGCTCGCCGTGGGCGAAGTTGTTCAGGCCGGTCACGCCGTAGATCAGCGAGGCGCCGATCGCCGCGAGGGCGATCAGGAGCCCGAAGATCAGTCCGGTGACGACCTTCGGCCAGAAGATGATCCAGAACGTGTCGGCCGACACCGGCTGGTTCACCGCGTTGGACGTGCCGTCGGGGTTCGTCGCGTCGTTGCCGGTCGTGCCCTCGGTCGCGGGGCTCGTCGGAGCCGCGGAGTCCGTCGGGACCGGGACGGTCGCTCCGGAGCCCTTCGGGTTGGCCGTCGAGACGATGAAGTTCACGATCTGGTTCTGCGAGGCGACGATCTTCACCTGCTTCGGGTTCTGACCCGCGGCGGGGTAGCCCTTGTCGACGGGCAGGGACTCCTCGTCGACGGTCACCGTGTAGGTGCCCGCGGCGTCGAGGGGGAACGTGGCCCGGCCGTCCTCGCCGGTGGTCACGGTCGCGGAGGCGTCGCCGCCGATCTCGACGGTCACCCCCGTCAGGTTCTCGTTCGTCCCCTGCACGCGGACCCAGGCGATGATCGACTGGTCGGCGGTGGTGGCGGCGAGTGCGGCGGGGGCCGCCGCGGCGATCCCGGTGAGGGTCGCGGCGAGCAGACCCAGGGCCAGGAGCCGGTCTCGGAGCCTCGGGCGTCTCCTATCCACGGGGCGCCTCCCGGTCCGTCGGATGCAGGGTCGTCGAGCGCTGGCGGCGCATCGAACGGCTGGCTGTGAGCAAGACGTCTACCTCTCGTCAGGGTGCACAGACGGATGGGGTCTCCGGGCACGCCCGAATCGCCGTCGTCAAACAACGTTGGTTGACCATACGTTCCGCATGTGTCGGCGGTGTTTCACCGTCCGCACTTACGCGTGACGACATTATGAGGGAGAGGAGAGCGCTCCAGCGCCCATCCGCGGCCCGGCGGCCGCGCCGTCGAGGAATACCGCGAGCCTCACGGCGCTTAAGATCGAACAACCGTGGCGCTCGTGAGCGGACTCCTCCCGTCCTCTCCGGGCTCCCGCACTCGACCTGCTAAGGGGCATTGATGGACCAGCCGGATCCCTTCGGATTCCTCGGACTCACCTACGACGACGTCATGCTCCTCCCGGGGCACACCGACGTCATCCCGAGCGAGGCCGACACGGCCTCCCGTCTCACCAAGCGCATCAGCGTGGCGACCCCGCTGCTCTCCGCGGCGATGGACACCGTCACCGAGGCGCGCATGGCGATCGCGATGGCCCGCCAGGGCGGCCTCGGCGTCCTGCACCGCAACCTCTCCATCGCCGACCAGGCCGACCAGGTCGACCGGGTGAAGCGGAGCGAGTCGGGCATGGTCTCGAACCCCGTCACCACCACCCCGGACGCCACCGTCGCCCAGGTCGACGACCTCTGCGGCCAGTACCGGATCAGCGGCCTCCCCGTCGTCGACTCCACCGGCGTGCTCGTGGGCATCATCACCAACCGCGACATGCGCTTCGTCTCGCCGTTCGAGAAGGCGACCACGCTCGTCCGCGACGTGATGACCAGCACCGGCCTGATCACGGGCCGCGTCGGGATCCCCGACAGCGAGGTCATCGCCCTCTTCGCGCAGCACAAGATCGAGAAGCTGCCGCTGGTCGACGCACAGGGCAAGCTCGCCGGCCTCATCACGGTCAAGGACTTCGACAAGTCGGAGCAGTACCCCAACGCCACGAAGGACGACGAGGGCCGCCTCCGGGTCGGCGCCGCGATCGGCTTCTTCGGCGACGCCTGGCAGCGCGCCACCGCCCTGCTCGACGCGGGCGTCGACGTGATCGTCGTCGACACCGCCAACGGCGACTCCGCCGGCGTGCTCGACATCATCCGCCGCCTGAAGTCCGACTCCGCGTTCGCCGGCGTCGACGTCATCGGCGGCAACGTCGCAACCCGCTCCGGGGCGCAGGCACTCGTCGACGCGGGCGCCGACGCCATCAAGGTCGGCGTCGGCCCCGGCTCGATCTGCACCACCCGCGTCGTCGCCGGCGTCGGAGTCCCGCAGGTCACCGCGGTCTACGAGGCGTCCCTCGCCGCGCGCGAGTCCGGCGTCCCCGTCATCGCCGACGGCGGCCTCCAGTACTCCGGCGACATCGCCAAGGCGCTCGTCGCCGGCGCCGACACCGTGATGCTCGGCTCGCTCCTCGCGGGCTGCGAGGAGAGCCCCGGCGACCTCGTGTTCCAGAACGGCAAGCAGTTCAAGACCTACCGCGGTATGGGCTCCCTCGGCGCCCTGCAGACCCGCGGCGAGCGGACCTCCTACTCGAAGGACCGCTACTTCCAGTCCGACGTGCCCACCGACGACAAGCTGATCGCCGAGGGCATCGAGGGCCAGGTGCCCTACCGCGGCCCGCTCGCGAACGTGGCGTACCAGCTCGCCGGCGGGCTCCGCCAGTCGATGTTCTACGTCGGAGCGCGCACCATCCCCGAGCTGAAGGAGCGCGGGAAGTTCGTGCGCATCACGGCGGCCGGGCTGAAGGAGTCGCACCCGCACGATGTGCAGATGGTGGTGGAGGCGCCGAACTACCGGCGCTGAGGGGGTCTGGTGGGGCCGGCGGCGGATCGGGATCGCGGCCCCTCTGCCCGATGGGCCTGCGGCCCATACGCCCACCACGCCGGAGGGGCCGCGATCCCGATCCGCCGCCTCCCTCCGGGAGACGAGCGCCGGTCCTCGGCTGAGGGGCGGGGGACGCAGCGCGAGCGGCGCGAGGCGCCGCCGCGACTGCGGGGGGAGGCTTCCGCCTGTGCCGTCGCGGGGGAGTGGTCATGCACCGCGCGCGAGCGCGACGGAGTGGGGACGGGCTTCCCGCGTTGCAGCGAATCGTGGTGGCGGCCGCGCAAGCTTCACCTGCTGGTGGAGTGCGCCCGCTCGCGTCGATCGCGGCCCGGTGAGGAGCCCGGTAGGAGCGGTAGCAGGCGATCCGCTCTCCAGCGGATCGTCGTAGCGCGGACGCGACCCGCTCTTCGGAACGCGACCATCCGCTGGGGCCGACCGCGGGCGAGCGACGAGCGGAGCGAGGAGCGAGCCACGGCTGACACCGCTCAGCGGTAACCGGCGATCCGCGTGCGAGCGGATCGTCGTAGCGCGGACGCGACCCGCTCTGCGGAACGCGACCGCCCGCTCGGGCCGACCGCGGGCGAGCGACGAGCGGAGCGAGGAGCGAGCCACGGCTGACACCGCTCAGCGGTAACCGGCGATCCGCGTGCGAGCGGATCGTCGTAGCGCGGACGCGACCCGCTCTGCGGAACGCGACCGCCCGCTCGGGCNNNNGAGCCACGGCTGACACCGCTCAGCGGTAACCGGCGATCCGCGTGCGAGCGGATCGTCGTAGCGCGGACGCGACCCGCTCTGCGGAACGCGACCGCCCGCTCGGGCCGACCGCGGGCGAGCGACGAGCGGAGCGAGGAGCGAGCCACAGTAAACTCTGCGTCATGGAGATCGAGATCGGGCGCGCCAAGCGCGCCCGCCGCGCGTACGCCTTCGACGACATCGCCGTCGTCCCGAGCCGCCGGACGCGCGACCCCGAGGTCGTGTCGGTGAAGTGGTCGATCGACGCGTACCAGTTCGCGACGCCGATCCTCGCCGCGCCGATGGACTCGGTGGTGTCGCCGGCGACGGCGATCCGGCTCGGGCATCTGGGGGCGCTGGGCGTCCTCGACCTCGAGGGTCTGTGGACGCGGTACGAGGACCCGGAGCCGCTGCTCGAGGAGATCCGCAGGCTTCCGGCCGAGACCGCGACGCAGCGGATGCAGGAGATCTACTCCGCTCCGATCCGCCCCGAGCTGGTGACCGCGCGCCTGGCCGAGATCCGCGCCGCGGGCGTGACCGTCGCCGGGGCCTTGTCGCCCCAGCGGACCGCGGAGCTCTACCAGACCGTCGTCGACGCCGGGGTCGACGTGTTCGTCATCCGCGGCACGACCGTCTCGGCCGAGCACGTCTCGCGCGATACCGAGCCGCTGAACCTCAAGAAGTTCATCTACGAGCTCGATGTGCCCGTCATCGTCGGCGGCGCCTCCACCTACACCGCGGCCCTGCACCTCATGCGCACGGGCGCCGCGGGCGTCCTCGTCGGGTTCGGCGGCGGTGCCGCCTCCACCACTCGCACGACGCTCGGCATCCAGGCTCCGATGGCGACCGCGGTCGCCGATGTCGCCGGCGCTCGCCGCGACTACCTCGACGAGTCGGGCGGACGCTACGTGCACGTCATCGCGGACGGCGGCCTCGGCACCTCCGGCGACATCGTGAAGGCCGTCGCGGTGGGCGCGGACGCCGTGATGCTCGGCTCGGCGCTGGCGCGCGCGACCGACGCTCCGGGCGGCGGCTGGCACTGGGGCGCGGAGGCGCACCACCCGCAGCTGCCGCGAGGCCGCCGCGTCGAGGTCGGCACCGTCGGCACCCTCGAGCAGGTCCTCTACGGTCCGGCAACCGGCGCCGACGGCACGGCGAACCTCATCGGCGCCCTGCGCCGCTCGATGGCGACGACCGGCTACTCCGACCTCAAGGAGTTCCAGCGGGTCGAGGTCGTCGTCGCGCCGTACCAGCCCAGCTGACGCTCACCGACCGAGGCGATCCGGACCGTCGAGGCCGCCGCGAACAGCGGGCTCCCTCGACGGGCCGGAGGTCCCTCGACGCGGCGGACGCCGGGACGGGCCGGCCGGATGAGCAGGGGGCTGGCGTCGTGGGCCCTGCGCCAGCCCAGCGGACGACGCTGCGGACCCGCGCGCGGAGCCGGTCCTCCCGGCGCTTCTCGGCGAGAAGCACGAGCTCGGGAGCGGTCCCGGAGGAACGCCGGGTCGGTCCAGGTCGACGGCGGTCTGCGCCAGATCCGAGACGGCGAGTCCGTCGATCAGTGCGGGTGGGGGCGGACGCGCGCTCCGCGACGCCGTTCCACGTCCGGCTGCCCAGGTCCGTCGCCCCTCGACATGCACGGTCACCGCGAGCGGCTCGACCAGGGGGGGTCCCGGACCGCCGCCGCCGACTCGCGGAGGACGAAGGGCGCGCTCCCGGTCGCGGCCACGGCGTCGATCCGCGCCCGCTGCCGCTCGTCCGCGGAGGTCCTCGCCCACTCGCCGGTCCGCGCGTACCGCTGTGCAGCCGCACGGACTCGTCCGACCGGCGGCACGCCCCGTCTCGACAGATCCCCACTGCACGCTTCCGCCCCCCTTTCCCTCCCTCCGCTCCTTCTGTGGAGACTCCCCCCACCCCCTGTGGACAGCGAGGGACGCAGGACCGCCGAGCCGGCCGGGAACTGCGGGATCCCTCGACGGGTCGGGGTTCCCTCGGCAGGAGGGCTCCGCACGCGCCTAAGCTGGAAGTCCCGAGTGGGAGCGCCGCACGGCGCGGAGGGAGCACGCATGGTCGAGGTCCGCAGGGTCAAACTGCCCGGTGTCGGCGTTCTGCACACGTTCCTGACGGCCGACGGCGGGAAGGTCGGCGTCATCGCCCACCGCTCCGGCCACAGCGACCTGATCACGTTCGCCGAGGGCGACCAGGACGGCGCCAAGGTGTCTCTCCGCCTGAGCGATGACGAGGCGCACACGCTCGCCGAGCTGCTCGGCGGCACGCAGATCACGGAGTCGCTGACCGCGCTCGACCAGATCCCGGGCCTCTCGATCGACTGGTTCACCGTCGACTACGACGACCACATCGCCGGACAGCAGCTCGGCAAGCCCGCCGACCGCGGGATCGTCGGGCTGACCGTCGTCGCCGTGGTCCGGGGCGACGCCGCCAATCCGGCGCCGGCCCCCGACTTCCGCGTCTTCCCCGGCGACACCCTCGTGGTCGCCGGCAGCCCCGAGAAGGTCGCCAAGGCGTTCGCGTTCTTCCGCACCGGCAGCTTCGCCAAGACGGTCGACGCCCCGCCCGGAGCCTGAGGATGCACCACGGCGAAGACCTCATCGTCCTCGGCGTCCTGTTCGTCGTCGCCTACGTCCTCGGCCGGCTGGGGAGGACGATCGGGCTCCCGGCCATCCCGATCTACATGGTCGTCGGGCTCCTCGCGAGCCCGAACTTCCACCTCTTCCCGCTCGACTTCGAGTCGAGCTACATCGAGCTGACCGCGGTCTTCGGGCTGATACTCCTGCTGTTCAACCTCGGCCTGGAGTTCGACCAGGACGAGTTCTTCGGGAACGCCGGCCGCCTGATCCTCTCCGGCGGCTCCTACATCGCGGTCAACATGGCCGTCGGCCTCGGCTTCGGCTTCGCGCTGGGCTGGGGGAGCCGCGAGGCGCTGATCATCGCCGGCATCACGGCGACGAGCTCGAGCGCGATCGTCACCAAGCTGCTGATCGAGCTCAAGCGCCTGGCGAACCCCGAGACGCCGATGATCCTGGGCGTCACGGTCGTCGAGGACATCTTCATCGCGGTCTACCTGGCGATCGTGTCCGTCGTGCTCTCGGGCGAGACGGAGCCGTGGCCGGTGGTGCTCAAGCTCGTCATCGCGTTCGCGTTCCTCGTGGTGATGTTCGCGATCGCCCGCTGGGGCGGGAAGGTCGTCTCCCGCTTCTTCCGCACTCGCGACGACGAGCTGTTCACGATCCTGTTCTTCGGTCTCGCCATCCTGTTCGGCGGCATCGGCGAGGTCCTCGGAGTGACGGACGCCATCGGCGCATTCCTGATCGGACTGGTCATCGGAGCGACGCGGTTCCGGTCGAGGGTCGAGCACATCGCGATCCCGCTGCGCGACGTGTTCGGAGCCTTCTTCTTCGTCAACTTCGGTCTCGGGCTGGATCCCGGTGCGTTCCCGAGCGTCGTGGTCCCGGTGCTGATCGCCGCGGTGATGACCATCGTCCTGAACCTCGGCGCGGGGCAGTTCGTCGCGTGGCTCAACAAGCTCGGACCGCGCGCGGGCCTGAACGCGGCGTTCATCCTGCACAACCGCGGCGAGTTCGCGCTCATCCTGGCGACGCTCTCGCTCTCGGCGGGGCTCGACGAGCGGATCCAGCCCTTCGCCGGCCTCTACGTGCTGATCATGGCGATCGTCGGGCCGATCCTCGCCTCGCGCTCCGAGAGCATCGGCGCGTTCCTCTCGCGGCGGCGGCACCGCCCGGCACCCGCAGCGGCCACGGCCATGGACGAGGAGGACTTCGCGCTCGTGGAGGCGGCGATGGCCGCGCCCGCCGTCTCCGCGGAGGAGGCCCCCGCTCCTCCGAGGCGCCCCGCGGAGCCGGACGAGCTCGACGACGAGTTCCCCGATCCGATGCGTCAGGCGCTCATCGACCAGGCGATGCAGCAGTCCGACGGCGCCGACGACGCCCGGCCCCGCCGCCCGAGGGAGCCCGACTACTGATCCCACGGAGCTCCCACACTCACGGGTTAGGCTCGATCCGGCCCGCGGGACACCGCACGGATCGAGGGCGGACGAGGGACGAATGACGCAGAGCACGGTCGGGCAGGTGGCCCGGCGCCCGCGCTGGATCGCCGCGCTGGCGCTCGCACTCCTGATCGCCGGACTCTTCGCCGCGCTCGGGCAGTGGCAGGTCGGCCGCGCGGTCGAGGCCGCCGCGCCCGACTCCGGAGTGTCGGAGACGACGCTCCCGCTCGCCGATGTCGCGACCCCCTCCCGCTCGATCACGGCGACCGCCGACGGACAGCGCGTGGAGGGCTCGTCCGTCTTCGTGCCGGGCGGTGCCGAGATCCTCGGCGGCCGCCTGAACGGCGAGCAGCCGGGCTGGTGGGTCATCGCCCGCACCCGCACCGCCGACGCCGACCTGGTGCTCGCCTACGGCTGGACGCAGGACGAGGCGCAGGCGCAGTCCGTCGCGGACGCGCTGAACAGCGGGAGCGAGCAGGCGCCCTCCTCCTTCATCGGCCGCCTCGTGGCCAACGAGGCCGCGGAGGCTCCGGCGGAGGGCCTGGACCCCGCCACCCTCACCGCGCTCTCCGTCCCCGCGCTGATCAACCGCTGGCCGGACCCGCCCCAGGACGTCTACCAGGGCTACGTCGTCGTCGACGAGCCGGTCGCCGGCCTCGAGGCCATCGACTCCCCGGCGCGCGTGAGCGACGTCTCGCTGAACTGGCTCAACGTCTTCTACGCGATCGAGTGGGTCGTCTTCGCCGGCTTCGCCCTCTACCTCTGGTTCCGCCTCGTCAAGGACGCGTGGGAGCGCGAGGCCGAGGAGGCGCTCGACGCCGAGGAGCGCGCCCGCGCCGACCTGGGCGACCGGGCCGAGGCCCCCGCCCCCGCACCGTAAACTGGTCGTCATGCCCCTCGAGCCCAAGCCCGCGCAGTTCCCTGCGATCCGGAGCGCTCTGCGCTTCTACCGGGTGACCTCGATCATCACCGGCGTGATGCTGCTCCTGCTCTGCGCGGAGATGCTGCTCAAGTACGTCTTCCACCTCGAGCTGTTCGCCTTCGGCCAGCAGGGCGTCCTGCACTTCGCCCCGATGTACGAGGTGCCCGGAGGCGAGTTCACGTCGAGCGGCACCGGCGCGAACCTGTCCACCGGCATCCTGATCGCGCACGGCTGGTTCTACGTCGTCTACCTCTTCGCCGACTTCCGCCTGTGGAGCCTCATGCGCTGGCCGTTCACGCGCTTCGTGCTCATCGCGCTCGGCGGCGTGGTGCCCACCCTCTCCTTCTTCGTCGAGACCCGCATCGCCCGCGAGGTCGAGCAGTACCTCGAGCGCCGGACCGCCGGCACCGACCCGAAGACCCCGACCGACTCCGTGGAGGCCCCCCATTAGCGAGCAGCCCACCGCTCCCCAGCCGCACCTGGCCGCGCAGCCCGTCCTCGTCGTCGACTTCGGCGCGCAGTACGCGCAGCTGATCGCCCGCCGGGTCCGCGAGGCGAACGTCTACTCCGAGATCGTGCCCTCCAACGCCACGGCCGCCGAGATCGCCGCGAAGTCGCCCGTCGGCATCATCCTCTCGGGCGGCCCCTCCAGCGTGTACGAGGAGGGCGCCCCGCAGCTCGACCCCGCGATCTTCGACCTCGGGATCCCGGTCCTGGGCATCTGCTACGGCTTCCAGGTGATGGCGAAGACGCTCGGCGGCGAGGTCGCCAACACGGGGCTGCGCGAGTACGGAGCGACGGACGCCGCCCTCTCGACCGACGGTGGCGTGCTCCTCGGCGAGCAGCCCGCCGACCAGACGGTGTGGATGAGCCACGGCGACTCGGTCGCACAGGCGCCCGAGGGCTTCGAGGTCCTCGCCTCCACGAGCTCCACCCCGGTCGCCGCCTTCGGCAACGACGAGCGCCGCCTCTACGGCGTGCAGTGGCACCCGGAGGTCAAGCACTCCGCCTACGGCCAGGCCGTCATCGAGAACTTCCTCCACCGCGCCGCGGGCATCCCGGCCGACTGGAACTCCTCCAACGTGATCGACGACCAGGTCTCCGTGATCCGCGAACAGGTCGGCACCGGACGCGTCATCTGCGGCCTGTCCGGCGGAGTCGACTCCGCCGTCGCCGCTGCGATCGTGCACCGTGCCATCGGCGACCAGCTCACCTGCGTCTTCGTCGACCACGGACTCCTCCGCAAGGACGAGCGCCGCCAGGTCGAGGAGGACTACGTCGCCGCGACCGGCGTCCGCCTGGTCACCGTCGACGCGCGCGAGCAGTTCCTCGACGCGCTCGCCGGCGTCAGCGACCCGGAGCAGAAGCGCAAGATCATCGGCCGCGAGTTCATCCGCACCTTCGAGGCCGCCGCCGAAGCGCTCGTGCTCGAAGCGCAGGGCGAGGGCGAGACGATCGACTTCCTCGTCCAGGGCACGCTCTACCCCGACGTCGTCGAATCCGGCGGCGGCACCGGCACCGCCAACATCAAGTCCCACCACAACGTCGGCGGACTCCCCGAGGACCTGCAGTTCGCGCTCGTCGAGCCGCTCCGCACCCTCTTCAAGGACGAGGTCCGCGCGATCGGCCGCGAGCTCGGCCTCCCCGAGGTCATCGTCGGCCGCCAGCCCTTCCCCGGACCCGGCCTCGGCATCCGCATCGTCGGCGAGGTCACCCAGGAGCGGCTCGACCTCCTCCAGGACGCCGACGCCATCGTCCGCGCCGAGCTCACCGCCGCCGGCCTCGACACCGAGATCTGGCAGTGCCCCGTCGTCCTCCTCGCCGACGTCCGCTCCGTCGGAGTCCAGGGCGACGGCCGCACCTACGGCCACCCCATCGTCCTGCGCCCCGTCTCCTCGGAAGACGCGATGACCGCCGACTGGACCCGCCTGCCCTACGACCTCCTCGCCAGAATCTCCAACCGCATCACCAACGAGGTGAGCGGCGTGAACCGGGTGGTGCTGGATGTGACGTCCAAGCCCCCCGGCACCATCGAGTGGGAGTGATTCCGCGGGTCTCCGCACGGTCATCTGCGGCGTTGTCGGCGGTTGCGATACCTCCGGTATCGCGCCCTTCTCCGCCTTGCAGCTGACCGCGCGGAGACCCGCGGAACGTCAGGAACGGCTCCCTTCGAAGGGGGCCGTTTCTTGTTGAGGGGAGCGGGTGGGGGAACGAGCCCCTGCGGGGCCGTTCCCGGGTGCAGGTAGAGGGGAACGAGCCCCTGCGGGGCCGTTCCCGGGATGCAGGTCGGGGAACGAGCTCAGGTGGCTGTTCAGGGAACGGGTGGCCGCGGTTCGGCCGGGGGATCGGTCGGGGTTGACCGGTGCCTGGCGAGGCGTTCCGAGTGGCGGTCAGCGGGACGAGGCCCTGCGGGGACGTTCCGGGGGTGCCGATCGAGAGGCGAGCTCCTGCCGGGTGGTCGGGGAACGCGGGTCTGCGCTGGTCCGGGGGCCGTGGTGCAGGCGGAGGCGGCGGGCGCGCGAGCGCGGGTCAGGCGGGGGTGTCGAGCACGCCGATGAAGCGGGTGCCGATGCCGTCGTACTCGTCGCGGCGGTGGCCCTCGGGGTGGTGCGGCCAGGAGGCGGGGGAGTGGTCCTCGCAGACGAGGAACGTGAACTCGGGCCACCACTTCTTCGGGCGGGCGGCCTCGGAGCGGCCGCAGACGGCGCAGTCGAGGGTCACCCACACGGGACGCCTGCCGGTGCGGTTCGCGCGCGACTGGACGAGCCAGGCGGGCGGATCCTGCTCGAGGGCGGCGAGCTCCTCCTCCGACAGACGGGTGGGGATGCCGTGCCGCGTCGCCATCTCGAGGGGGATGTCGAGGCGCTGAGCGGCCTCGCGACGCGTGATCATCCGGCCACCCTAACCCAGCGCCGCGCGCGGACCCCGAGGCCGCAGCGACGCGCGCGCGAGCAGCCACTCCAGCGGGCCCTGCCCCACGAGCCGCCTCCAGAGGAGAGCGGCGACGATCGAGCCGACCACGAAGACGCCGAGCAGCGTCCAGCTGCGCCACGACCCGAAGTCGAACGGCTCGTACGGGACCAGGTACACCGCCAGCGCCACGAGCTGCAGCGAGTAGATCGTCAGCGGCATCGCACCGACGGCCGCGATCGGAGTCGCCGCCCGTGCCAGGAGCGGCAGCCGCTGCAGCAGAGCCGTCAGCGCGCCGAGAACCACACAGGCGACCCCGCCCGCCCCGAGGAGCTCGGCGGTGGTGCTGGCGTGCGCCTCCACCGCCTCCGGACCCCCGAGCAGCAGCCCGCCGCCGTAGCCGAGCACGGCCGAGACGGCGCCGCCGACGACGACCCAGCGCTGGGTGGTCGCGGACCGGATGTCGCAGCGCGCGATCAGGAGGCCGAGCACCACGTACGCCAGCCACGACGGCACCGGGTAGTACTGGGTGAGCCAGGTGAGGGGCTGCGCGGCCAGGAGCGCCTCGTCGGGCGACAGGGTCGAGAGCCAGGAGCCGCCGGCGCTCGTCAGCGCGTCGACCGCGAGGGGCCCGGCGATCGCCGCGACCGCGACCAGCAGGGCGAGGACCGCCCGCGGCAGGAAGAGCAGCAGCGCCGCGACGAGGAACATCACCCCGTAGTGCGGCAGGATCACCGCGATCGGCGTCCCCAGCAGGGTGAGGGCGACGCCGATGACGAGCAGGTACAGCCCGCGGAGCAGGATCGATCCCGTGTCGTGCCAGGGCCGCGAGGAGCGCTGTGCTCCGCCCGTCATCAGCCCGATCGACACTCCCGCCAGCACGGCGAAGAGGACGGAGCTGCGGCCGTTCCAGAGCATCTCGCTCTCGACCGGGGCGAGGTGGGCGGCGAACATGCCGAGGACGGCCAGGCCGCGTGCGACGTCGAGGCCGACGATCCGGGAGTCTGCGGCACTCATCCCTCCATCGTGCCAGGCGCTCCCGGCAGTGCACCGGGAACGGCGCTGGGGCCGGGAACGACGACGGGCGCCCGACCCGGAGGTCGAGCGCCCGTCGGACGTGGTGCGCCGTGCTACTCGCGGAAGATCGCGACGAGGCGCAGGATCTCCAGGTACATCCAGACGACGGTGACCAGGATGCCGTAGGCGCCGGTCCAGCCGTAGATGCGGGGGAGGCGGTTGCGCACGCCCTGCTGGATGAACTCGAAGTCCATCACGAGCGAGTACGTGGCGAGCGCGACGGCGATGAGGCCGATCACGATGCCGATGAAGCCGGTGCGGAGACCGAAGCCGCCGCCGACGCCGAAGAGGCCGAGGCCCAGGTTCACCAGCGAGAACACCGCGTAGCTGATCATGCCGATGAAGAAGATCTTGTTGAGCTTCGGCGAGGTGCGGATCTTGCCGTTCATGAACAGCGCCAGGGTGACGCCGATCACGATGACGGTCGCCATGAGGGCCTGGACGACCGCTCCGGCGTACGCGCTCTCGAAGAACTTCGAGATCGCGCCGACCGCGATGCCCTGGGTCGCGGCGTAGCCGAGGATCAGGGCGGGCGACGGCTGCTTCTTGAAGGCGTTGACGATGCCCAGCACCAGCGCGACGAGCACGGCGGGGAGCATCAGGCCCGGGACGAACCAGCCGACGGCCGCACCCGCGAGGAGCACGACGAAGGCGAGGGCGGTCTTGGCGAGGGTGTCCTCGACGGTCATCCGGTCGGTCTCGACGGAGCCGGCGGCCGGACGGGAGTACATCTGGTCGAGCGTGCCGGGGGAGACGTCCGGGAGGTCCTGCACGCGGCCGGCGTAGCCGCGGTTACTGAACTCCGGGCGTCCGAAGGCCGGATTGTTGCTTGCCATGGTTCCTCTTCTCTCAGGTGCGCTGGTCTCCGAGGGAACTCGCGGATCTGAGTCGCTGTGGGTGCGGGGTGCGCCGCGGATCCGAGAGGACTGCGACGATGGACACCACCTTATCTGAGAGCACCTCTCAGAGTCTGGCTGTTCTCTTCGAGCGGACCTCGACTCCGCTGCGAGCCGTGCAGAGCCGCCCGTAGGATCGCGGCATGCCCGCGCGCCAGTCACCGCTCGTCATCGGCCACCGCGGAGCGAGCGGCTACCGACCGGAGCACACCCGCTCCGCCTACGAGCTGGCGATCGCGCTGGGCGCCGATGCGCTCGAGCCCGATCTGGTGGCGACCCGCGACGGCGTGCTCGTCCTCCGCCACGAGAACGAGATCTCCGGCACGACGGACGTCGAGAAGCGCCCGGAGTTCGCTGCACGCCGCACCACCAAGCGGATCGACGGCCGCGAGATCACCGGCTGGTTCACCGAGGACTTCACCTGGGACGAGCTGTCGGAACTGCGGGCCCGGGAGCGGCTGCCGGCGGTGCGCGGCTCCAGCGCCACGTTCGACGGGCAGTTCCCGCTGCTGCGCTTCAGCGAGCTGCTGGCGTTGCTGGACCGGGCGGCGGAGGACGATCCGCTCGCTCCGCCGGGGCTCGTCGCCGAGATCAAGCACGCGACGTACTTCGCCGGGATCGGGCTGCCGCTGGACGTGCTGCTGCGCGAGGAGCTCGCCGCCGCGGGCTGGGGTCCGCGCGACCCGCGGCTCACGATCGAGAGCTTCGAGAAGACCGTGCTTGAGCGGCTCGCGGTGAGCGGAGTCGGCGCCCGCCGGATCTACCTGCTCGAGTCGCGGGGCGCCCCGCCCGACCTCGTGGCCGCCCACGGCGCCGACGCGGCCCCCTACTCCGCCTTCACCACGCCGGCGGGACTGCGGAACCTCGCCGGAGCCGTCGACGGGATCAGCGTCGACAAGAGCATGCTCTTCTCGCGGGACGCGGCCGGCCGGGCGACGGGGACCGGTCCGCTCGTCGAGGACGCCCACGCGGCCGGGCTCGAGGTCTACTGCTGGACGCTGCGCGCCGAGAACCGATTCCTCGAGAAGGTGCACCGCCGCGGGAAGGACCCGGCGGAGTACGGCGGCTGGCAGGAGGAGTTCGCGATGATCCTCCGCTCGGGAGTGGACGGCGTCTTCGCCGACCAGCCCGATCTGGCGATCGAGGCGCGGGCGGCCGAGCAGGAGCGTCTGCTCCGCGGCTGAACCCGGATCGTGATCGGGCGCTCCTCCGGCGCGTGCCGAGCGGACGCGGAGGCTTCGCTGGCATCATCGGCTCACCACCGCCCGCCCGTCCCTCGAGAGGAGGCCCCGTGTCCACCCGAGAGCGCATCACCCGCCGCTGGATCACCACCGCCGTCCTCGCCGTGATCGGCGTCGCCGTCGTCTACTGGCTCGCCGTGCTCACCCCTCAGGGCCAGGGCGTCGAGAACTCGGGGCTCCGGGGCGCCGACCTCGTCTTCGGCCGCGCCACCGGCGCCGCCGCGGGGGCGCTCGCGGACGTCACCCCGCTCTCCATGGTCGTCGGCGCCCTGCTCGTCGCGGCGATCGCACTGATCCGGAGGCGCCCGGCGCTGGCCGTCGCCTCCGTCGGCTCGATCGTCGTCACGGCCGGGCTCACCCAGCTGCTCAAGAACGTGGTCCTCGAGCGGCCCGAGCTGGTCGCCACCGACTCCTGGTACACCGGCGGCAGCTTCCCGAGCGGGCACACCGCGGCGGCCGTCTCGGTGGTCTTCGCCCTGGCGATGGTCGTCCCCGGGCGCGCGCGGACCGTCGTGCTCGCGCTGGGCGGCGCGGTCGTGGTGCTGGTCGGCAACCTGACGATGGCCGCCTCCTGGCACCGGGCGAGCGACGTCCTCGGGGCCGACCTCGTCGCGCTCGCCTCCGCCTCCGCCGCCTGCGCGTGGCTGACCACCAGGGCCCAGGTGGGCCGAGCGCCGAAGAGGCCCGCGCGGCGCGGGGTGAACCGGCTGCTCCTGGTGTGCTCGGTGATCGTGGTGGTGCTGCTCGCGGCTCTCGCCGTTCAGGGCATCCAGTACTACCCCGACGACACGAAGGACCTCACCGCCTTCGCGCTCCTGCAGCTCCTGGCGGTGTCGACGTCGGCGCTCGCCGTGCTCGGCTTCTCCCTCGCGTGGCGCGGACTGGACGTCGGTGGGGCGCTCACCTCGCCCGCGCCGCGTCAGCGGACCGCCTGACCGCTCCCGGTGTCGGAGGGGCGATCTACACTCGGAGGGACATGAGCTTCCTCTTCGATCCGAGCGACTCCCGCGCCACCCCGGTCATCGTCGGTCCCCCCGGCGGCCCCGGGGACGCGCCCCGCACCGACCCGGCGCACGAGCAGCTCGTCGCGGGGCTGAACCCCCAGCAGCGCGAGGCGGTCGAGTACCGCGGAGACGCGCTGCTCATCGTCGCGGGTGCGGGCTCGGGCAAGACCAGCGTCCTCACCCGGCGCATCGCGAGCCTCCTGGGCAACGGCGAGGCCTGGCCGAGCCAGATCCTCGCGATCACGTTCACCAACAAGGCCGCGGCCGAGATGCGCGAGCGCGTCGAGAAGCTGGTGGGGCAGAGCGCCGAGGGGATGTGGATCTCGACGTTCCACTCGGCGTGCGTGCGGATCCTGCGCCGCGAGGCCGAGAACTTCGGCATGACCAAGTCGTTCACGATCTACGACTCGGGCGATCAGCGCGCCCTGCTCAAGCGCATCGTGAAGGACCTCGAGGCCGACTCGCTCGGGATCACCGTCGCGAGCGCCTCCGCGAAGATCTCCAAGCTCAAGAACGAGCTCGCCGACGTCGACTCCTACGCCCGCACCGCGAACCTCAGCGACCCGAACGAGGAGATGTTCCTCCAGGTCTTCCGGGCCTACTCGCGGGCGCTCGAGGGGGCGAACGCGTTCGACTTCGACGACCTGATCGCGCAGACCGTCTACCTCTTCCGCGCCTTCCCGCACGTCGCCGCGAAGTACCAGCGGCGCTTCCGCCACGTGCTGGTCGACGAGTACCAGGACACGAACCACGCCCAGTACTCGCTGATCCACGAGCTGACCCGGCCCGTGCCGCCGGCGACGATGGCCGCGGCGCAGTTCGACCGCCCCTACCGCGGACCGGTCACGGCCGACGGCTCCATCCCGGGGGCCTCGCTCACCGTCGTCGGCGACTCGGACCAGTCCATCTACGCGTTCCGCGGCGCCGACATCCGCAACATCGTCGAGTTCGAGCGCGACTTCCCGGGCTGCCGCGTGATCCTGCTCGAGCAGAACTACCGCTCGACGCAGAACATCCTCTCGGCGGCCAACGCCGTCATCTCGAACAACTTCGACCGTCGCGCGAAGAACCTCTGGTCCTCCAGCGGCGACGGGGAGAAGATCGTCGGCTACACCGGGTACTCGGGTCACGACGAGGCGCAGTTCGTGGTCGACGAGATCGCCCGCCTGCACGCGGCGGGCACCGGCTACGACGAGATCGCGGTCTTCTACCGCACCAACGCGCAGACCCGCGCGCTGGAGGAGATCTTCATCCGCTCCGCGCTGCCCTACCGGATCCTGGGCGGCACGAAGTTCTACGAGCGCGCCGAGATCAAGGACGCACTGGCGTACCTGATCACGGTGGCGAATCCGGCCGACGTGCTGGCGCTGCGGCGCATCATGAACACTCCGAAGCGGGGCATCGGCCCCGCGACGGAGGCGCAGCTGCAGTCGTTCGCCGACACCAACGCGGTGACCCTGCGGGAGGCGATGCGCAACGCCGGCTCGCTCGGGATGGGCCCGAAGGTGACGAGGGCGATCGTCGACCTCGCGACCCTCCTCGACGAGTGCGCGCTGATGCTCGACCCCGCACGGGAGGGCGGCGAGGCGAAGGTGCACGAGGTCCTGACGGCGCTCCTCACCCGCAGCGGCTACCTCGACATGCTCCGCGCCAGCCGCGACCCGCAGGACGAGGCCCGCGCCGAGAACGTCGACGAGCTCATCGCCGTCACCAAGGAGTTCGCGCGCAACAACCCGGACGGCGGGCTCGTGGACTTCCTCACCGAGGTCTCGCTGGTCGCCGCGGCCGACGACCTCGACGACGACTCCGGCACCGTCTCGCTGATGACGCTGCACACGGCGAAGGGCCTCGAGTACGACGCCGTGTTCCTCACCGGCATCGAGGAGGACCTGCTCCCGCACCGCATCTCGGCGAACGAGCCCGGCGGCCCGGCCGAGGAGCGGCGGCTGTTCTACGTGGGGATCACCCGGGCCCGCAAGCGCCTCTACCTCTCGCTCGCGATGACCCGCGCGCAGTACGGCGAGACGTCGGTCGCGATGCCGAGCCGGTTCCTGCAGGAGATCCCGGGAGAGCTGATCCAGTGGCGCCAGTCGCCCGGCGCGGCGACCTCGCGCGGCGGTACGCAGCCCCGGGCCCTGAACGCTCAGCGGCCCGGCTTCGGCAAGTCGCGATCGAACACCGAGTTCCGGGAGGCGCTCGCCGCGGCGCCGAAGGCCAAGGGCGAGTTCCCGAACCGGATCACCGGCATGGTGCGCGACAACGGCGACCTCGAGCTGATCGCGGGCGACCGCATCCGGCACACCGACTTCGGTGAGGGGCGCGTGAACGCGGTGACGGGCGAGGGCTCGAAGCGCGTCGCGCACGTGCTCTTCGACCAGGTGGGCGCGAAGAAGCTGCTGATCAAGGTCGCGCCGATCGAGAAGATCTAGTCCGGTGGCGGCCGGATCGGCCGCCGCGCGGCTCGCGACGGAGGTGTTCTCCCCGGCGGTCCTCGCGGTGCTCGTGCCGGTCGTGGTCGGCGCGCGCGTCGCGGATCCGCCCCTGCTCGGTGTCGCCTGGGGAGCGCTCGCAGCTCTCTTCGTCGGGGTGGTGCCCTACCTCGTCATCCGCCTGCTGATGCGCACCGGCCGGATCCACGGCGACCATCACGTGCCCGACCGGCGCGAGCGGGCGCTGCCGATCGCGCTGGCGCTGGTGTCGATCGCGGCCGGACTGGTGCTGCTCGCCGCGCTCGGCGCTCCTGCCGCGGTGACCACGTTCGGCGTGGTGACGGTGGCCGTGGTGCTCGCCGTCGGCGTGGTCAACCTGGTCTGGAAGCTGTCCGGGCACGCGGCGGTGGTCGCCACCTGCGCCGTCGTCGTGCTGATCGCCTACGGACCGCTCTCCCTGCTGATCAGCGTGCCCATCGTCCTCTGGGTGCTCTGGTCGAGGGTGCGCCTCGGTGCGCACACCCCCGCCCAGGTCCTCGCGGGCGCCGCCGTCGGCACCGTCCTCGCCGGGACCGTCTGGTCACTGCTCGGCTGACGTCCGTCCCTTCCCGTGTGCCCTCTGGTCGCCTTCCGCGAGATTCCACTCGAGTGGGAGGCACGCCGTGGCGGGCTCACCCGAGCGGCATCTCGCGGAAGGGGTCAGCCGGCGTAGCGCGCGACGAGCTCCCGCTTGAGGATCTTGCCGCTGGGCCCGAGCGGGAGGGCGTCGACGAACTCGACGCGGCGGGGGAACTTGAAGGCGGCGAGGTGCTCGTTCGCGTAGGCGATCAGCTCCTCCGCGGTGGCGGTCGCCGACGGGGCGAGGATCACCGCGGCCATCACCTCCTGGCCGTGGCGCTCGTCCGGGATCCCGAAGACCGCTGCGTTCTGCACGGCCGGGTGCCCGATCAGCACCTCCTCGACCTCGCGCGGGTACACGTTGTAGCCGTTGCGGATGATCATGTCCTTCGTGCGGTCGAGGATGCGGACGTAGTCCTCCTCGTCCTTCGTGCCCAGGTCGCCGGTGCGGAACCAGCCGTCGATCACCGCCTCCGAGGTCGCCGCCGGATTGCCGAGGTACCCCTTCATCAGGTTGTGCCCGCGCACCACGATCTCGCCGAGCTCGCCCCGGGGGAGCAGCTCGACGCGGTCGGTCACGTCGGGGCGGGCGACCTCGACCTCGACGCCCCAGATCGGCGTGCCGACCGTGCCCGGCCGCGGCGGGACCCCGACGTGGTTGAAGGTGGCGACCGGGGAGGTCTCGGTGAGCCCGTAGCCCTCGTAGATCTCGACGCCGAACACCTCGCGGAAGCGCTCGATCACGGCGACGGGCAGCGCGGCGCCTCCCGAGACCGCGTAGCGCAGCGGCGGCCGGTCCTCGCGCCGGGTCGCGGCGTCGAGCAGGGCGACGTACATCGTGGGCACGCCCTCGAAGACCGTGCAGCCGTGGGCGATCATCGCCTCGAGCGCGGCGTCGCCGTCGAACTTCGGCACCAGGACGACCGTCGCGGCGGTGCGGAAGGCCGTGTTCATCGCGCAGACCTGCCCGAAGGTGTGGAAGAGCGGCAGCGCCCCGAGCACCACGTCGCCGCGGTGCAGGTCGAACGTGTTCATCAGCAGCACGTCCGACTGCGAGACGATCGCGAAGTGCGTCCCCTCCGCCCCCTTCGGGCGGCCGGTGGTGCCGCTGGTGTAGAGGATCGTCGCCGTGTCGGAGGGGGAGCGGGGCACGTAGCCGTCGATCGGGGTCGCCTCCGCGGCGAGGTCCTCCAGGCGCGGGAGGGGCGAGCCGGTGCCGTCGGGCACCATCACGCTCAGCACAGGGACGCCGGCGAGGTCCGCTCCGGCGGCCCCCTCGGCGAGCAGCGGAGCGGCGCACACGAGCGCGACGGCTCCGGAGTCGCGCAGAACATAGGCGATCTCGTCGTGCTTGAGCAGGGCGTGCACCGGGACCACCACGGCGCCGAGCGCGAGGACGGCGAAGTAGCCGCGGGGGAAGTCGGGGACGTTCGGGACCAGCAGGGCCACGCGGTCGCCCGGTCCGATCCCCTGGGCGCGCAGGGCTCCGGCGTAGGCACGGGTCTGCCGCCAGAGGGTCGCGTAGTCGACGGCCTGCTCGCCGACGCGGACGGCGATCGTGTCGGGGGTGCGCCGCGCCGCCTCCGCCAGGATGGCCGCGACGGAGAGAGTGCCGAAGCCGGCGGCGGGCGGGGGAGCGGCGGGGGCCTCGGCCGTGCGGGGTTCGGTGATGCTCATCAAGGCTCCAGTCGTCGTTGACCGCCGCGGCGGATGCCGGGTGCTTCACCGTAGATCCGCCGGGCGGCCGCGTCGAGCGATCCGCACCGGATGTTCAGCACGGACGGGCGGGGAGTGCGCATCCCGGCGCCGAGCGGAAGGGGGTGCGGGAGGCGCGGGCGGCTGCCTACAGTCGGACTGCTGCGGCCCGGTCCCGCGGGTCGGACGACGGGAGGCGCGATGCGCGGCGAGGCGACGCTCTACACGGACGCGGTGGTGACGGCTCCGTTCGCCCTCGCGGTGATCGCAGAGGCGACCGGCTCGCGAGTGGTCGGCGCGCGGACCGCGGACGCGCACGTCCCGCTCTACAGCGGTCCGACGAGCGCGCGGGTCGAGATCGCGGGGTTCGGCGACAGCGTGCCGGTCACCGTCGACGTGCGCGACGAGCGCGGGATCGACGAGGCGCGTGCGGCCGCGCAGGCGCTCGGGCTGGAGCTCGCCGCCTACGCGGGCTGGGAGGTCGTGGCCGGCTTCTGATTGTCGCGTCGGACCCGGGCGAGGTAGTAGCGGCTGGGCGCCGTCCTCACGATCGCGGGAAGCAGGCGGTAGACGGCGAAGGTGCGCGAGAGCGCCCGCTCGAACCGCGCCTCCTGCCGTGCGGTCCAGTGGAAGCCGAAGGGCTCGCGGAGCGCCGCCGGGAGCAGACCGGCGGTGATCAGGCGGAGGTAGGGGCCGAGCGGGCGCAGGTACCAGGCGGCGATGCTCGGGCCCAGCAGGTCGTGGGCGACCCGGCGGGCCGCGGGCGTGACCTCGAGGCGCTCCAGCTCCCGCTCCCAGTAGGCGTCGAACGCGGTGCGGGAGTCGGGCCAGAGGTCCGCGGGCATCTGCAGGGCCGCGCCGACGACGACGGAGCGGCGCACGATGTCGTCCGCCTCCTCCTCGCTCAGCGCACCGAAGGCGCCCTCGTAGAGCTGCAGCATCGACTGGGTGAGCGTCGCTGCGACCCAGCGCTGCAACTCCGGGTCGAAGGCCGTGTAGCCGGGGCCGCGCACGGGCACGTGCGCCCTGTTCACGCGGCGGCGAACGGCGCGCACGTCCTCGGGAGTGCCGTAGTGCAGGACGTAGAGGTAGGCGAGCGTCCCGTGCAGGCGGTTCACGGCCCGGTGCACGAAGTCGGAGTGGTCGGCGACGCCCTGCCCGACCGCCGGGTGCGCGATCTGGAGGAGGATCGCGCGCGCGCCCGCCAGCAGGAACACGCCCTCGCGGAAGACGTCCGGGATGCGGGAGGCCGACGACATGGCTCCACGCTACGCGGGAGCGGCGGGCGGAGGAGGAGCCGGTACCCCCGGCGGGCGTCCGGCGGGAGCGGAGCGACCGCACGGGAAGCCCGCGGCGGGTGCGGAGTAGACTCGGCGCGGCCCAGGGACAGTGCCGAGACTCCGGCGTCGTCCGGGCCACCTCGAACTCGAAACGCAAGCGCGCTCGGCGCGGAATGGGAATGCAGCGTGGATCTCTTCGAATACCAGGCCCGTGATCTGTTCGAGAAGTACGGCGTCCCCGTGCTCCCGGGCATCGTCGCCGACACGCCGGAGGAGGTGCGCGCCGCGGCGGAGAAGCTGGGCGGCGTCACCGTCGTCAAGGCGCAGGTCAAGATCGGCGGCCGCGGCAAGGCGGGCGGCGTGAAGGTCGCGAAGACCCCCGAGGACGCGTTCGCCGCGGCGCAGTCGATCCTCGGCCTCGACATCAAGGGCCACGTCGTCAAGCGCGTCATGGTCGCCGGCGGTGCGCGCATCGACCGCGAGTTCTACTTCTCGGTGCTGCTGGACCGGGCCAACCGCTCCTACCTCTCGCTCACCTCCTACGAGGGCGGCATGGAGATCGAGCAGCTCGCCGTCGAGCGCCCCGACGCCCTCGCGCGCGTCGAGGTCGTCCCCGGCCAGGGCATCGACCAGGCCAAGGCCGAGGAGATCGCCCGCGCGGCGAAGTTCCCGGAGGAGCTGATCGCCAAGGTCGCGCCCGTCCTGGTGAAGCTCTACGACGTCTACACCGGCGAGGACGCCACGCTCGTCGAGGTGAACCCGCTCGTGCTCACCGAGGAGGGCGACATCGTCGCGCTCGACGGCAAGGTCTCGCTCGACGAGAACGCCGGCTTCCGCCACGCGGACCACGCCGCGCTCGAGGACAAGGACGCCGCCGACCCGCTCGAGGCGAAGGCCAAGGAGAACGACCTCAACTACGTGAAGCTCGACGGCGAGGTCGGCATCATCGGCAACGGCGCGGGCCTGGTCATGTCGACCCTCGACGTCGTCGCCTACGCCGGAGAGAGGCACAACGGCGTGAAGCCGGCCAACTTCCTCGACATCGGCGGCGGAGCCTCCGCCCAGGTGATGGCGAACGGCCTCGACGTGATCCTCGGCGACGAGCAGGTCAAGAGCGTCTTCGTCAACGTCTTCGGCGGCATCACCGCGTGCGACGCGGTCGCCAACGGCATCCTCCAGGCGCTCGAGATCCTCGGCGACTCGGCCACGAAGCCGCTCGTCGTCCGCCTCGACGGCAACAAGGTCGAGGAGGGCCGCGCGATCCTCCAGGCCGCCGCCAACCCGCTCATCACGCTCGCCGCGACCATGGACGAGGGCGCCGACAAGGCCGCCGAACTCGCCGCCGCGTAACGGACCCGACGACTCAAGGAATCAGAGAACAAGCATGTCGATCTTCCTCACCAAGGACTCCAAGGTCATCGTCCAGGGCATCACCGGCGGCGAGGGCACCAAGCACACCGCGCTGATGCTCAAGGCCGGCACGAACGTGGTCGGCGGCGTCAACGCCCGCAAGGCCGGCACGACCGTCACCCACGGCGACGTCGAGCTCCCCGTCTTCGGCACCGTGAAGGAGGCGATGGAGGCCACCGGCGCCGACGTCTCCATCGCGTTCGTGCCGCCCGCCTTCTCGAAGGACGCCGTCATCGAGGCGATCGACGCCGAGATCGGCCTCCTCGTCGTCATCACCGAGGGCATCCCGGTGCAGGACTCCGCGGAGTTCTGGGCGTACGCGCAGGAGAAGGGGAACAAGACCCGCATCATCGGCCCGAACTGCCCCGGCATCATCACGCCGGGCGAGTCGCTCGTGGGCATCACCCCCGCGACGATCACCGGCAAGGGCCCGATCGGCCTCGTCTCGAAGTCGGGCACCCTGACCTACCAGATGATGTACGAGCTGCGCGACCTCGGCTTCTCGACCGCCATCGGCATCGGCGGCGACCCGATCATCGGCACGACGCACATCGACGCGCTCGCCGCGTTCGAGGCCGACCCCGAGACGAAGGCGATCGTGATGATCGGCGAGATCGGCGGCGACGCCGAGGAGCGCGCCGCGGACTTCATCAAGGCGAACGTCACGAAGCCCGTCGTCGGCTACGTCGCGGGCTTCACCGCCCCCGAGGGCAAGACGATGGGCCACGCCGGCGCCATCGTCTCCGGCTCGGCCGGGACCGCGCAGGCCAAGAAGGAGGCCCTCGAGGCCGCGGGCGTGAAGGTCGGCAAGACGCCGTCCGAGACGGCCGCCCTGCTCCGCGAGGTCTACGCGGCGCTCTAGCGCCCGTCCTCCCCGCACCACCGTAGGAACGGACGGTGCCCCTGCTCCGGCGGGCGGCGCCGTCCGTTCCGTCGTCGGGGCGGGTCCGGCCGGAGTAGCGTCGCAGCGTGACACGCCGCCTCGGACTCGACCTGCTGACCTTCGTGCCGTACCCGGAGGGCCCCGAGCAGCCCGGCGACGCCGCGCGGAGCCTCGAGGACGGGCTGGCCCTGCTCGAGCTCGCCGAGGAGCTCGGCTACGGCACCGGCTGGGTCCGCGTGCGGCACTTCGAGCGCTACCTCGCGTCTCCGATGACCTTCTTCGCGGCCGCCTCCCAGCGGACCCGCCGCCTCCGCCTCGGGACCGCGGTCATCGGCGCCCGCTACGAGTCGCCCGTGCGCCTCGCCGAGGACGCCGCGACCGTGGACCTGCTCTCGGGCGGACGCCTCGACCTCGGCGTCAGCAGCGGCTTCGCGCATCTCGCCTCCGTCTTCGACGGGGTGTTCGGGCAGGCCGAGCGCGACTTCCGCGAGGAGGCGCAGGAGCGCATCGCGCGACTCCGCGAGGCGCTCTCGGGCGCCGTGCTCGGCGTCGCGGAGTCGGCCCTGATGTCGGTCCCGGTCGGCGCTCCGCTGGTTCAGCAGCCGCACGCGCCCGGCCTCGCCGACCGGCTCTGGTACGGGGCGGGAACGGTGTCCTCCGCGGTCCGGGCAGGCGAGCAGGGCATGCACCTGCAGGTGTCCACGCTCAACACGGAGGAGACGGGCCTGCCGTTCGCCGAGCAGCAGGCGGTGCAGATCCGCGCCTACCGCGAGGCCTTCGCCGCAGCGCACCCGGGGCGCACGTCGAGGGTGACGGCGGGCCGGATCGTGCTGCCGCTGCTCGACGCCGCCGACGAGGAGGCGCACCGCCCCTTCATCGAGGGCTACCTCGCGCGGATGGACGACGAGGGCCGCCCCCGCACGGCCGACCGGTCGATCGTCGCCGCCCCGATGCGCTTCAGCCCCCTCCACGTCGGGAGCCCGGAGCGGATCGTCGCATCGCTCGCCGCGGATCCGGCGCTCGCAGAGGCGGACGCGCTCACGGTGACGCTCCCGGCGGTCGGCGGGGTGGAGTCGCACCGGCGCATCCTGCGCGCCGTCGCCGAGCGCATCGCCCCGCAGCTGGGCTGGACTCCCGGCGCCTGAGGATCAGCGCCGCGCGAGCAGTGCCCGGACGGGCCGCTGCAGCAGGAGCAGGAGCAGCCACCAGAGCCCGACCGACGGGACCAGCATCGCCAGCGCCAGTGCGACGAGGAGCAGCGCGAAGGGCAGCAGTGCGGGCGCGAGCGGCAGGGGCCCTGCGCCGGGCCGCCTGAGCTCCGGGTGCCGGGAGAGGCGCAGCTCGATCAGGACCAGCGCCCCGCTCATCGCGGCCATCGTGCCGATGTAGAGCCCGATCGTCGCCCGGGAGTCCGGGAACAGCGCCAGCGCGCTCGTCGAGAACGGGAAGAACGCCAGCGCGGCCAGCCAGAGCAGGTCCAGCCACACCAGGGCGCCGTCGTAGTCCCCGGCGATCTCGAAGACGCGGTGGTGGGGGATCCAGAAGACGGCGATGACCGCGAAGGAGAGCGCGAAGGCGAGGACCGAGTCCAGGTGCTCCGCGAGCAGCGCCGGGACTCCGCCGCCCTCCCGGGCGACCTCGGGAGCCAGCTGCACCAGCGGCAGGACGAGGACGGTGATGGCGATGGCGGCGGTCGCGTCCGAGAAGTTGACGAGCCGGTCGAGCCCGCGCTCCGTCCGGCGGTGGGCCGCGCGTCCCCCGGGGCGCCCGCGGTGCACCAGGCGCTCGATCGGACCCGAGAGCAGGAGCAGCAGGAGCGCGAACATGTTGACGGCCGGCACCGCGACGGCGAGCACGAGGGCCGCGAGGAGGACGCTGATCACGATCAGCGACCTCGAGAGGGAGCGCCGCGGCTCCGCCCCCGGGGCCAGGAGATCCGGATCGCGGCGCACGATGAGCTGCATCGCGAGGGTCGCCGCGCTCGCCGCGATCATCGTGCCGATGTAGAGCGCGATGACGCTGCCGTCGGTGTCGAGCACGTTCGAGATCAGGTTCGCCGCGAAGGGGAGCAGGACGACCGCGGCCAGCCAGACGAAGTTCGCGACGACGAGCGCGGGCGAGTACCGGGCCACGCCCTCGAAGACGGAGTGGTGGACCGCCCAGAGCCGCCCGATCACGGCGAACGTGATGAAGAAGGCGGAGAGGGTGCCGTAGTGCCCGGTGAGGAGGGACCCCAGATCGGCCGCGCGGCCCTCCTCGACCACGTCGACCAGGGGGAGGACGAGGAACGTGATGGCGATGGCGACGACGGCGTCGGAGAAGTTCACGAGGCGATCCAGGCCGCGCTCCGTCCGTGCGTCCGAGGTCCCCGTCATGGCTCCGACACTAGAGGGCCGGGCGGCGCGCCCCTGACCCGCCTCCGAGCGCGCCGCCGCTAGGCTCGTCAGGCCCATGAACCGGATCACCGTCGCCCTCCTCGCCGCCTTCGACGCCGCGCTGTCGGCGCTGATCGGGATCGCGATCCCGCTCGTCCCGCTGACCGTCCTCTGGGCCGTGCAGTACGACACGACGGTCGACTTCGGCGTGTTCTGGCGGGTCGCCGCCGACGCCTGGCTGCTCGGCCACGGGGCCGACCTGCAGGCGGCGCTGGCCCCCGACTCCGCCCTCGCCGTCGCGCTGCCCGGAGGCGCGGACGCCTTCCCGGTGACGATCGCTCCGCTGGCCTTCGCACTCCTCACCGTGCTGCTCGGCGCGCGCACCGGCCGCCGCGCCCAGGAGTCGCCGTTCCGGGCCATCGGCGTCCTCGTCGCGATCGCGACCTACCTGGCGATCGCGCTCCTGGTCTCGCTCGGATCCGCGGACCCGGCCGCCACCGTCGATCCCCTGCAGGGGACGCTGCTGCCGCCGCTCGTCTTCGCGCTGGGGGTGCTCGTCGGAGCAGCGCTCCACTCCGCCCGCAGCGACGAGGCCGACCCCCTCGGCGAGCTGGCCGCCTCCGCGCTCGACCGCGTCCCCGCGCCGGGGCCCGGGCTCGTCCTCGCCTCGCTGCGCGGGGGAGCGCTCGCCGCGGCCGGCGTGGTCGGAGTCGCGGCGGTGCTCGTCGCCGTGCTGCTGGTCGTGCACTACACCTCGGTCGTCGCGCTCTACGAGAGCCTCGGCGCCGAGGCGCTCGGCGGCCTGGCCCTCACCCTCGGGCAGCTCGCGTTCCTCCCGAACCTGGTGATCTGGGCGGCGAGCTGGCTGATCGGCCCGGGCTTCGCCCTCGGCACCGGCTCCTCCGTGAGCGCGGCCGGGACGCTGCTCGGACCGATCCCGTCGATCCCGGTCCTCGCCGCACTGCCCGCAGGGGACTCGGCCTTCGGATTCCTCGGACTGCTCGTGTCGCTGCTCGCCGGGTTCGCCGCGGGATGGCGGCTGCGGCGCGGCGTGATCGAGGCGCTCGACGGACGCTCGCTGCTGCGCTGGGGCGCCGCCGTGGCCGGCGGGATCGGCGTGGTCGGCGGCCTGCTGCTCGGGCTCCTCGCCTGGTTCTCGGCGGGCGCCGCCGGGCCCGGGCGGCTCGCCCAGGTGGGCCCGGACCCGCTCGTCGTCGGGGCGGTCGCCGCCCTCGAGCTCGCGCTGGCCGCGGGCCTGGGCCTCGCCGCGGGCCGCAGCCGACGCGGCTGACGCCGGCGGAGGCGTCCCCCTAGACTTGCGCAGTGCTGAAGTTGGTCGTGCTCCTCTCCGGCGGCGGATCGAACCTCCGCGCCCTGCTGGACGCCACCGGCGACGTGGGCTTCCCCGCCCGCATCGTCGCGGTCGGCAGCGACACCGACGCCGAGGGCTTCCGCCACGCCGAGGAGCGCGGAGTCCCCGCCTTCACGGTCGCGCCGCGCGACTTCTCCTCCCGCGACGAGTGGGGCGCCGCCCTGCTCGGGCGCGTCCAGGAGTGGGAGCCCGACCTCGTCGTCTGCGCGGGCTTCATGCGCATCCTGCCGCCCGTGGTGGTGGACGCGCTCAGCCCGCGGATGATCAACACCCATCCCGCCCTGCTGCCCCTCTTCCCCGGCGCCCACGCCGTCCGCGACGCCCTCGCCGCCGGCGCGACCGAGACCGGCGTCACCGTGCACGTGATCGACACCGGCGTCGACACGGGCCCCGTCATCGCCCAGGAGAGCCTCGCCGTGCTCCCCGGCGAGAGCGAGGACGCGCTGCACGAGCGCATCAAGACCATCGAGCGTCGCCTGCTGGTGCAGACGGTGCTCGACATCGCCCACGGAACCGTCGACCTCGAGGAGCTCGCCCGCGCATGAGCATCACCGCCCACGATCCCAGCAGCTACGACGACCGCGACCGGGTCCCCGTCCGCCGGGCGCTGATCTCGGTCAGCGACAAGACCGGCCTACTCGAGCTCGGAACGGCGCTCGCCGCGGCCGGCGTCGAGCTCGTCTCCACCGGCTCGACCGCAGCGACCCTCCGTCGCGCCGGCCACGACGTTACCGACGTCTCAGCCGTCACCGGGTTCCCGGAGTCGCTCGACGGCCGCGTGAAGACGCTGCACCCGGCCGTGCACGCGGGCATCCTCGCCGATCTGAGGCTCGCCTCGCACCGCGAGCAGCTGGAGCAGCTCGACATCGCCGCGTTCGAGCTGGTCGTGGTGAACCTGTACCCGTTCCGCGAGACCGTCGCCGGCGGCGCCGACCCGGCGACCGTGGTCGAGAACATCGACATCGGGGGCCCGGCCCTCGTCCGCGCCTCCGCGAAGAACCACGCGAACGTCGCGATCGTCGTCGACCCGGTCGACTACTCCGGGATCGAGACCGCCCTCGCCGACGGCGGCACGACGCTCGCCGCGCGCCGCACCCTGGCGGCCCGCGCCTTCGCGCACACGGCCTCCTACGACTCCGCCGTCGCCGCCTGGTTCGCCGGGCAGGAGGCGGCCGAGGGCGTCGAGGGCTCGGTCGAGATCCGCGGGACCCTGCAGCAGGTCCTCCGCTACGGCGAGAACTCGCACCAGAAGGCGGCCCTCTACGTCTCTCCCGACGGCACCGGCATCGCGCAGGCGACACAGCTGCACGGCAAGGAGATGTCCTACAACAACTACGTCGACGCCGACGCGGCCGTCCGCGCGGCGTACGACTTCGTGCTGCCCGCCGTCGCGATCATCAAGCACGCGAACCCGTGCGGCATCGCGATCGCGAGCTCGAAGGCGATCGACCCCATCGCCTCCGCCCACCGCCGCGCCCACGAGTGCGACCCGGTGTCGGCCTTCGGCGGCGTCATCGCCGCGAACCGGCCCGTCACCCTCGCCATGGCCGAGACGGTGAAGGAGATCTTCACCGAGGTGCTCGTCGCCCCCGGCTTCGAGCCCGAGGCGCTCGAGGTGCTGAAGACCAAGAAGAACCTGCGCCTGCTGCAGCTCCCCGACTTCTACGCCCCCGTCGAGCGCGAGTTCAAGCAGATCTCCGGCGGCCTGCTGCTGCAGGAGCCGGACCGCTTCATCGGCGGCCCCGGCGAGGTCAGCTCCGGCTGGCAGCTCGTCGCCGGCGAGCCCGCCGACGCCGACACGATGCTCGACCTCGAGTTCGCGTGGAAGGCCTGCCGCGCCGTCAAGTCGAACGCGATCCTCCTCGCCAAGGGCGGCGCCTCCGTCGGCGTCGGCATGGGCCAGGTCAACCGCGTCGACTCCTGCCACCTCGCCGTCACCCGCGCCGGCGACCGCGCCCCCGGCTCCGTCGCCGCCTCCGACGCGTTCTTCCCCTTCGCCGACGGCCTCGAGGTGCTCCTCGCCGCCGGCGTGAAGGCCGTCGTCCAGCCCGGCGGGTCCGTCCGCGACGCCGAGGTCATCGACGCGGCCGCCCGCGCCGGCGTCACGATGTACACGACGGGGGAGCGGCACTTCTTCCACTGAGTGACGGGCGCGGAGCGCCCGTCACTCGGTGGAAGAAGTGGTGTTCGATCTCCCCGCCGCTCCCTGCGCGGCGGGGCGCGGTCGGCTTCGCGACGGGGTGCGTTCCGTAGAGCGGGTAGCGTCGCCGACCGCGTGAATCGCTTGGCACGCGATTTCCGCTGAGTCGGCTCTGCCTCGGCGTGCTTGTCTTCCCCGCCGCTCCCTGCGCGGCGGGGCGCGGTCGGCTCGGGGACGGGGTGCGTTCCGTAGAGCGGGGAGCGTCGCCGGTCGCGGGAATCGCTTGGCACGCGATTCCCGCTGAACCGGCTCTGCCTTGGCGTGCTTGTCTTCCCCGCCGCTCCCTGCGCGGCGGGGCGCGGTCGGCTCAGCGACGGGGTGCGTTCCGTGGAGCGAGTTGCGTCGCCGACCGCGGGAATCGCTTGGCACGCGATTCCCGCTGAGTCGGCTCTGCCTTGGCGTGTTCGTCTTCCCCGCCGCTCCCCGCGCGGCGGGGCGCGGTCGGCTTCGCGACGGGGTGCGTTCCGTAGAGCGGGGTGCGTCGCCGGTCACGGGAATCGCTGGGCACGGGACGCCGCTGAAACCGCTCTGCGGTGCGGTGGGCGGCTCTTAGGGGGCTGCTAGGGGATCGACAGGCGGGGCGCGGGCGGGGGCGCGTAGGGTCACCGGGTGCCTTCCGACTCGACGCCCGCGTCCACTCCCGACACCCCGACCGCAGCGACCACCACCGCCCCGAACCGGGACCGCGCGCCCGGGACGGGCCGCCGGATCCTCGTCGCGCTGCTCGCCGCCGCGGCGACCGCGCTCGTGGCGCACCTCGCCAACCTGCTGGCCTTCTTCATCGGCAACCAGCTGCAGCCCGGCTCCATCCCGCAGGTCAACGCCTACTTCCTGCTCTCGAGCGTGCTCGGCTTCGTGGTCGTCCTCGTCCTCGCCGTCGCGGGGATGCTCGGACGCACCTGGAGCGCCGCGCTCGCGGGACTCGTCGCGGGTGTGGTCGGAGCCGTGTTCGGCACGCTCGTCCAGGCCAGCGCCACCGGCGAGGCCGTCACGGGCGCCGTCTGGGCCTCCATCTTCCAGACCTTCGCCGGACTCAACCTCGTCTTCCTGCTCGCGTTCACCGTCTCGGCGGCGAGCGTCGGCCGCGCGCTCTGGAACCGCCTCCGCACCACGGGCGCTCCGGCCGCCGTCGTCACCGACCGCCGCATCGCGATCGTCCGGGCCCCGGCCGCCGACCTCTCGGCGGGCGAGCTCACCCACCTCGAGCGCGTCCCCGTCGACCAGCAGCGCGCCCAGCAGCAGTGGGAGGCGTACGTCGACCTGCTCGAGCGGGCCGGCTGGGAGACGGTCGAGGCCGCACCGGCGCCCGGACTCGCCGACTCCGTCTTCCTCGAGGACGCGGTCGTCGTCTTCGGCGACCACGCCGTGATCGCCCGGTCCGGAGCGGAGTCCCGCCGCGGAGAGACGGCGGGCGCCGAGGAGGCCGTCCGCGCCCTCGGCCTGACGGTCGACCGCATCGAGGAGCCGGGCACGCTCGACGGCGGCGACGTCCTCAAGGTGGGATCGACGGTCTACGTCGGCCGCGGAGGCCGGACCGACGCGGCGGGGGTAGCCCAGCTGCGCGCGATCCTCCGCCCCCGCGGGTACGACGTCGTCGCGGTCCCGCTGACCAAGGTGCTGCACCTCAAGAGCGCCGTGACCGCGCTGCCCGACGGCACGGTCATCGGCTGGGAGCCGGTCGTCGACGAGCCGCGCCTGTTCCCCTCCTTCCTGCCGATGCCCGAGGAGCCGGGCGCCCACGTGGTCGTCCTCGACGACGACACCCTCCTGATGGCCGCCTCCGCTCCCCGGAGCGCCGAGCTGCTGCGGAGCCTGGGCTACCGCGTCCTCACCGTGGACGTCTCGGAGTTCGAGAAGCTCGAGGGCTGCGTCACCTGCCTCTCGGTCCGCGTCCGCTGACGGCGGAGGCGGGGGGAACCGCCGGATCGCGGCGGCCGCTGGACGGAGCACATAGCCCGGCCTGTCGCTTATACACCTCCGACGCTGCCGACGACTCCTTCCCTGTAGATCTCGTTGATGCGCGCATCATTAAAAAAAAAAGTCTCGCCGGCGGTCGCCGCAGTGCACACAGCAGACATGGTTA
>NZ_PSWB01000035.1:0-35341 GCF_002931865.1 Rathayibacter sp. AY1C7
GCTCGTGGTGCGGGCCGGGAGCAGGACCGGCCGGGCTGCGTGGGGTAACGGCTCGAGAGGGGAGGCGGGAGGGGGTCGGGGGAGAGAGCGGCGATCAGGCGGGGCGGAGCACCTTCGACTGCGGGCCCGGCGGCGCGATCGGCCCGGGATCCCGCTGCGGTGGCGCATCGCCGGCGGCGCATCGACGGGAGAGCGCAGTGGCGACCTGCCGCTGCGAGTCGGGACGCCGCGTACGGTTCCGGTCCGAGGCGGCGGTGATCGCACGGGGACAGCGGTGCACCCTCGGGGACAGCGGTGGACGGCTCCGAGCGAGCGCCCCCTCGGCCTGAGCGGCCGCCGTCAGGATCAGAGGGAGCGGCGTCCCGCGATGACGCCGGAGACGACGGCGAGGACGCCGAAGACGATCGCGACGACCGGCTGGCCGAGGTCCAGCCACGCCAGCGCGGCGGCGCCCATCACGAGCAGCTCGATCAGCGAGCGGCCGTAGACGTCGATCGCGAGGACCGCGCGCGGCGAGAGGAAGAGCGCCCAGACCAGCGCGGCGACCACCGGAGCGCCGATGCCGAGGACGATGTTCCACGGGAGGTCCCACGACGCGAAGCCCCAGAGGGCGAAGGTCGCCAGCGCGACGAGCTCCAGGAGGAACCGGAGGATCGCGTTCGGGCCGATTTTGATGTCGGTGCCCGCGGTGTCCGCTCCTGCTCGATTCACGCCGACCATGCTAGCCGCCGGAGGTCAGCGGAAGATGATGGTGCGGGCCCCGTCGAGGAGCACCCGGTCCTCCGCGAACCACTTGACCGCCTGCGTGAGCGTGCGGCTCTCCTCGTCCTGCCCGATGGCCACGAGCTGGGCGACCGAGTGCGAGTGGTCCACGCGGACGACGTTCTGCTCGATGATCGGCCCCTCGTCGAGGTCGCTGGTGACGAAGTGGGCGGTCGCCCCGATCAGCTTGACGCCGCGGGCGTGCGCCTGCTTGTACGGGTTCGCTCCCTTGAAGCCCGGCAGGAACGAGTGGTGGATGTTGATGGCGCGACCGGCCAGTCGCGCGCAGAGCTCGGGGGAGAGGATCTGCATGTAGCGCGCCAGGACCACGAGCTCGACGTCGTGCTCCTCGACGACCTCCAGCACGCGCTCCTCGAACCCGCGCTTCGCCTCCGGCGAGACCACGGGGCGCGACTCGAAGGGCACGCCGTAGAACTCGGCGAGGTCGCGCAGGCTGCCGTGGTTGGACAGGATCATCGGGATGTCCACCGCGAGCTGCCCGGCGCGCTGGCGGAAGAGCAGGTCGTTGACGCAGTGCGCGGCCGTGGAGGCGAGGACGAGGGTGCGCAGCGGCCGGCCGACGACGTCGAGGCGCCAGGTCATCCCGTAGTGCTCGGTGATCGGCAGCAGGGCGGCGGCGAACTCCTCGCGGCTGATCGGCGACTCCACCTGCAGGCGCATGAAGAAGCGGCCGGTGTCGGCGCTCGAGAACTGCTGGCTCTCGGTGATGTTGCCGCGGGCCTGGACGACGGCACCGGACACGGCGTGCACGATGCCCGGCTGGTCGGGGCAGGCGAAGGTCAGGGTCCAGTGGTTTCCCGCGGGCCGGGCGCCGGACCACGCGGCGTCGCTGCCCGTCGGACGGGTGCTCGCGGAGGCGGGCCGGAGAGTCGCGGACGCGGCGGGTTCGGGCTGCATCCGCCCAGGATAACGGTGGGGCACGGGGCGGTCCGCGCGCCTCAGCCCGCATCGACGGACACGGCGGCGACGGGTCCCGTCCGCCCGTCCGGGGAGGAGTAGCGGACGCCGATCGTGTGCCTCCCAGGACCGACCTCCAGGGTCGCGGCGAGGACGGGGGCTCCGGGAGCGAGGGACCGCACCTGCCCGCCGTCGACCAGGAGGTCGAGGCCGTCCGCGTCGGGATCGGCGAGCACGAGCACGCCGACCGCGCCCCCGCTCGACGCGGCCCGGGCGAGGAGCGCCGGAGCGCGCAGGTCGACCGTCTCGGGGGCGCTGACTCCTGCAGCGGTGCGCGCCAGCACCGTGGTCGTGCCCGCGGGGAGGGGGAGCGCCGGCGCGGTCCAGGAGCCGTCGGCGTCGGCGGTGGCGGAGCCCACGCGGCGTCCGTCGGAGGCGTCCTCGAGGAGCACCTCGGCGCCGGGCGCGGCGGTGCCCCGGGCATCGGGCAGCAGCCGGCCGTCGGTGTCGAGCACGAGGGTCGGTGCGGCCGGAGCGGGAGGCGCGGCCGGAGTGGGGGTCGTGACCGGTGCGGGAGTCGAGACCGGAGCGGAGGTGCTCGGCGCCTCTGTAGGGACCGGCGCCGGAGTGCTCGGTACGTGCGTCGCTGCCGGAGCCGGAGTGTCCGGTGGGGGAGTCACGGTCGGAACAGGAACCGGAACAGGAACCGGGACCGGAGTGCTGGGTGCGGGGGTCGGGACCGGAACGGAGGGCAGGCCCGGGCCGTTGCCGATCGGGCCCGGCGCGGAGCTCCCGGTCGTGGTCCCCGGGGGCCCGGAGGGGGCCGGAGCCTCGGTGACGGCAGGGGAGGGCGCCGGTGCGGGGCTGCCGGTCACGGCAGGGCGGGACGGGGCGGGCTCGGCGGCAGGAGTCGGGGAGGCGGTCGCCTCGATCCCTCTCGACGCCGGTGCGCCGACGGGATCGTGGGACGGCTCCTGTTGCGGCGGGCGTCCCGTCCTCCCGGGGGTCGCGCGCGTCGCTCCGGCATCGTCCGACGCAGCCCGTCCGGCCACGGCCGGCACCGTGCTCCTCGGAGCAGCGCCGGAACCCCTGGACCGCCCCGCCGGATCGCCGTCCGCTGCACTCGTCCGGTCCGCGGCCTCCGGGTCCGTCTCCGGTCGGTCGGCGCTCGCCGTCGCTCCTCCGCTCGACGCCGGCGCAACCGCCTCGGCCGTTGCGCGCTCGTCCACTCGCGCGGAGGCGTCCTCCGCCGCCACGAGCGCGCCGCCCCCGTTCCCGGACAGCAGCACCGCCGCGCTGACGACTCCCGCGACCGCGAGTGCCGCCGCAGCGGATGCGGCGACGACCACTCCTGTTCCACTGCCCGCTCTCGACGCTCGGACCGCGCTCGACGCTCGAACCGCGCTCGACGCCCGGACCGCGCTCGGCAGCGGAGCGGAGGCCGCGCCGGAGCCCCCGCCCGCCGCCCAGGCGGCCGCACCGCTCACGCCGGCCGAGAGCGGCAGCAGCACCGACGCGAGGCGGCGCGCAGTGCTCTCGGCCTCCGCCAGCGCCTCCCGGCAGGAGAGGCACCCGTCCAGGTGCCGGTCGATGCGGTGCCTGTCCCGGACGGGGGCTCGTCCTCGCGCGTACGTCCCCGCCCGCTCGAGCACCCACTCGCACTCGCCCGTCGCCGAGGCGTCCGCCACGTGCTCCCGGATCCACGCGGAGCGCAGCCCCTCCCGCGCCCGCACCCCGAGCGCTGCGACCGCGTTGGGCCGCAGGCCCATCAGCGGTGCGGCGGCGGCGGGGGACAGGCCCTCCACCTCCGTGTACCAGAGCACCTCCTGCCAGCGCGGCGGCAGCGCCCGGAACGCGCGCGCGCCCAGGTCGCGCTCGAGGGCGGCGAGGGCGTGCGCCTCGGGATCGGGGCCGGCAGAGGGGAGGGCGCGGTCGGCCTCGTCGAACGGCCGCTCGTGCCGGTCCCGCCGGGCCCAGGAACCCGCGACGTTGCGGACGGCGGTGAAGAAGTAGGGGCGGAAGGCGCCCTCGGGTCCGCCGCCGCGCTCGATCGCCCGCAGGACGCGGAGGAACGCCTCCGAGACCAGGTCGTCGGGGTCGGAGCTGCTCGCCCATGCCCGGGCCACGGTGCGCCCGGCCGAGGAGTGGCGGCGCCAGAGCTCGGAGACCGCGTCGGTGCGGCCCTCCCGGACCAGCGCGACGAGCTCCTCGTCGCTGCGGCCGTCGATGCGCTCGGAGCGGCGTCGAGGACCCACGGCGACGCCCTCCCTCCCGGTCCCGCGCCGGGACCGCCCGAGGGATCGTCGCACGATCGCGCGGGCCCGCCCCCGACTGGCGCGACTCCCGCGCCACCCGGCCCGCTTGCTAGAGTGAGCCCGCCGCGACTGGCGTTCGGATGGGTGACCATCAGGGAGCGGCACCTCCTCCGGGGCAGCGCCCCGGACACTTTTCCCGCCGCACGCCTGGGCTGGAACGGATACCGTAGATCGGGTCGCCCGAACGAGCCGTGTCGCGCCGCAGCGACCTGCCGGGCCCCTTCCGTTTCCCAGCCAAGGAGCGTCCGTGTCCTCTTCCCCCGCCAGCCCCGGCGTCGCCGCCTCGTTCGACCAGCCCGTGTCGGTGGTCGACCCCGAGATCGCCGCCGTGCTCCAGCAGGAGCTCGACCGCCAGCGCGGCTACCTCGAGATGATCGCGAGCGAGAACTTCGTGCCGCGCGCGATCCTCGAGTCGCAGGGCTCCGTCCTGACCAACAAGTACGCCGAGGGCTACCCCGGCCGCCGCTACTACGGCGGCTGCGAGTACGTCGACATCGCCGAGCAGCTCGCGATCGACCGCGCCAAGGCCCTCTTCGGCGCCGAGTTCGCCAACGTCCAGCCGCACTCCGGAGCCTCCGCCAACGCCGCGGCGCTCGCCGCGCTCGTGCAGCCCGGAGACACCATCCTCGGCCTCGAGCTCGCGCACGGCGGCCACCTGACCCACGGCATGAAGCTGAACTTCTCGGGCAAGCTCTACAACGCGACCGCGTACGGCGTCGACCCGCAGACCTTCCGCATCGACATGGACGCGGTCCGCGAGAAGGCCCTCGAGGTCCGTCCGCAGGTGCTCATCGCCGGCTGGTCCGCCTACCCCCGTCAACTCGACTTCGCGGCGTTCCGCGCCATCGCCGACGAGGTCGGCGCGAAGCTCTGGGTCGACATGGCCCACTTCGCAGGCCTCGTGGCGGCGGGGCTGCACCCGTCGCCGGTGCCCTACGCCGACGTCGTGACGACCACCGTCCACAAGACGCTGGCCGGCCCGCGCTCGGGGCTCATCCTCGCGAAGCAGGAGTACGCCAAGAAGCTGAACTCGGCCGTCTTCCCCGGCCAGCAGGGCGGCCCGCTCATGCACGTGATCGCCGCGAAGGCGACCGCGTTCAAGCTCGCCGGCGAGCCCGAGTTCGCCGACCGCCAGGCACGCACCATCCGCGGCGCGCAGATCCTCGCCGAGCGCCTCACGGCGGCCGACTCGAAGGCCGAGGGCATCGACGTCCTGACCGGCGGCACGGACGTCCACCTCGTCCTCGCCGACCTGCGCGACTCGCCGCTGGACGGCAAGCAGGCCGAGGACCGCCTCCACGAGGTCGGCATCACGGTCAACCGCAACGCCGTGCCGTTCGACCCCCGCCCGCCGATGGTCACCTCGGGCCTGCGCATCGGCACGCCGGCGCTCGCGACCCGCGGCTTCGGCGACATGGAGTTCACCGAGGTCGCCGACGTCATCGCCGAGGCGCTCAAGCCCTCGGCCGACCTCGAGGCGCTGCGCGGCCGTGTCGCCCGCCTCACCGACGACTTCCCGCTCTACCCCGGGCTGTAGTCGATCCGCTGCACCACCCGCGCGGCGGAGGCCGGGGCACCCTCCCCCTCCGCCGCGCCACGACCGAGGAGCCCGAGATGACGGCACAGGTACTCGACGGCGTCGCGACGGCGACGGCGGTCAAGACGGAGATCGCGGAGCGGGTCGCCGCTCTGCGCGAGCGGGGCGTCGTGCCCGGGCTCGGCACGCTGCTGGTGGGGGACGATCCCGCCTCCCGCTCGTACGTCGCGGGCAAGCACCGCGACTGCGCGGAGGTCGGGATCGAGTCGATCCGCGTGGACCTCCCCGCGACCGCGTCGGCGGACGACATCCGCGCCGCCATCCGGCAGCTCAACGACTCGGAGGCCGTGACCGGGTACATCATCCAGCTCCCGCTGCCGAAGGGCATCGACGAGAACGCGATGCTCGAGCTCATGGATCCGGACAAGGACGCCGACGGCCTGCACCCCACCAACCTCGGCCGCCTGGTTCTCGGTGTCGAGGGCGAGCTGGACAGCCCGCTGCCCTGCACGCCGAACGGGATCGTCGAGATGCTGCAGCGCCACGGCATCCCGACCTCGGGCAGGCACGTCGTCGTCGTGGGCCGCGGGCTCACCGTCGGCCGACCGCTCGGGCTCCTGCTCACGCGGAAGGGCCTCGACGCCACCGTGACCCTCACCCACTCCCGCACGGCCGATCTCGCCGCGGAGGTGCGCCGCGCCGACATCGTGGTGGCCGCCGTGGGCGTGCCCGGGCTCATCCGCGCCGACTGGGTGAAGCCCGGCGCCGCCGTGCTCGACGTGGGCATCACGCGGGTCGAGAACCCGGAGACGGGCCGCGCGAAGCTGACCGGCGACGTCGCACCGGAGGTGGCGGAGGTCGCGGGCTGGCTCTCGCCCGTGCCCGGCGGCGTCGGCCCGATGACGCGCGCGATGCTCATCCACAACGTGGTGACGGCGGCCGAGCGCGCCCTGCGCTGACCGGCCCCGCGCCACGGGACCCGCGCCGGACCGCGCTCGGGGGCGACGTCCAGTCGCCTGCCGGTAGCGTGGCCCGGCGCTCTCGCGTCCCCCACCCCGTCGGACACGTCCTCGGAGCGCGCCCCGCCCCACGAGGAGAACCCATGCTCACCGTCACCGCCTACGCCGCCCCCTCCGCGACCGAGCCGCTCGTCCCCACCACCATCGAGCGCCGTGACGTCGGACCGCACGACGTGCTCATCGAGATCGCCTACTCCGGCATCTGCCACTCCGACATCCACACCGTCCGCGGCGACTGGGGTCCGGTGGCGTACCCGCTGACCGTCGGCCACGAGATCGTCGGCGTCGTCGCCGAGGTCGGCTCCGAGGTCACCAAGCACTCCGTCGGCGACCGCGTCGGCGTCGGCTGCATGGTGAACTCCTGCCGCGAGTGCGAGAACTGCCTCGCGGGCGAGGAGCAGTACTGCCTGAAGGGCAACACCGGTACCTACGCCTCCGTCGACCGCGACGGCACCATCACCCAGGGTGGCTACTCCACGCACGTCGTCGTCGTCGAGGACTTCGTGCTCCGCGTCCCGGAGTCGATCCCCTACGAGGCAGCCGCCCCGCTGCTGTGCGCGGGCATCACGACCTACTCGCCGCTCTCGCACTGGGAGGCGGGCCCCGGCAAGCGCGTGGCCGTCGTCGGCCTCGGCGGGCTCGGCCACATGGCCGTCAAGTTCGCGCACGCGATGGGCGCCGAGGTCACCGTGCTCTCGCAGACCCTCAGCAAGAAGGAGGACGGCCTCCGCCTGGGCGCCGACCACTACTACGCGACGCGCGACGAGGCGACCTTCACCGATCTCGCGAACACCTTCGACCTGATCGTCAACACGGTCAGCGCGCCCCTCGACCTCGACGCCTACCTGGGGCTCCTGCGCCGCAACGGCACGATGGTGAACGTGGGCGCTCCGGCCGAGGCGCTGCCGCTGCACGTCTTCACGCTCTTCGGCGCCCGTCGCTCCTTCGCGGGCTCGGGCATCGGCGGCATCCGCGAGACCCAGGAGATGCTCGACTTCTGCGCCGAGAAGGGCATTGCGAGCGAGGTCGAGGTCGTCTCGGCCTCGCAGATCAACGAGGCCTACGAGCGCGTCCTCGCCTCGGACGTCCGCTACCGCTTCGTGATCGACGCCTCCACGTTCGAGAAGTGAGCGCGGCCGGGGCGCTAGCCTCGGCGGCATGAGCGAACGGAGCCACCCGGCCGTCGACCGCGTCCTCGCCGACCTCGACCGGCACGGTGTGCATCCGACCGTGCACTGGCTCGACTCGGCCGCGTCGACGGCCGCGCTGGCGGCAGAGGCGCTGGGCGTCGACGTCGGTCAGATCGCGAACTCGCTCGTGTTCCTGCTCGAGGGTGCGCCGCTGCTGGTCCTGACCAGCGGCGGCCACCGCGTCGACACCGCGTGGCTGGGCGTGCAGCTCGGCGGATCGGTCACCCGGGCGCCGGCCGCCGACGTGAAGTCCGCGACGGGCCAGACGATCGGCGGGATCGCGCCGGTCGGTCATCCCGCGCCGCTGCGCACCGTGGTCGACACGGCCCTCGCCGCCTCCGACGTGGTCTGGGCTGCGGCCGGGCACGCGCACACCGTCTACCCGACGAGCTTCGCCGAGCTGGTCCGGGTCACCGGGGGAGAAGCGCGCGCCGTCGTTCCGCCGGATCCGGCGCCGTAGCGGCTGGACGAGGAACGCCCCCTGCGACGCGAGGTCGCAGGGGGCGTCGACGGGAGCAGAGGTCAGAGCACGCGGCCCGCGCCGTCGGCGGCCGTGACCAGGAAGAGCTCCGGAGTCGTGAAGCCCTTCTCGGCGAAGGCGGCGAGGACCGCGGCGCGGACCTCCTCCTCCTTCTCCGCCGGGGTGAGGGCGATCGCGGAGCCGCCGAAGCCGCCGCCGGTCATCCGGGCGCCGATCGCTCCGGCGCCGCGCGCCGCCTCGACGGCGGTGTCGAGCTCGGGCACCGAGATCTCGAAGTCGTCGCGGAGTGAGACGTGGCCGGCGTCGAGCAGATCGCCGATCGCCCGGGGACCGTGCTCACGCAGGGTGCGGACGGTCTCGAGCACGCGGGCGTCCTCCGTCACGACGTGCTTCACGCGCCGGTAGGTGACGTCGTCAAGGAGCTCCTGGGCGCGCGGCAGGTCGTCGACCGTCAGCTCGCGGAGCGACGGCACGCCGAGGGTCGCGGCGCCGAGCTCGCAGGAGGCGCGCCGCTCGGCGTAGCCGCCGGTGGCGTGCGCGTGCTCGACGCGGGTGTCGACGACGAGCAGGACGAGCCCGGCCTCCTCGAAGCCGAGGGGGACGACCTCGGTGTCGAGGCTGCGGCAGTCCAGGAACACTGCGGCGTCGCGCTTCCCGAAGAGGGAGGCGGACTCGTCCATGATGCCGGTGGGGGCGCCGACCGCGACGTTCTCGGCGCGACGACCGACGCGGGCCATCGTCGCGCGGTCGAAACCGAGGTGCCAGAGCTCGTCGAGGGCGACGGCCATCGCGCACATCAGCGCCGCCGAGCTCGAGAGCCCCGCGCCGACCGGCACGTCGGAGTCGACGTACGCGTCGAAGCCCGAGCGGGAGCCCAGGTCGACGCCGTACTCGGTGAGCGCCCAGACCACGCCGAGCGGGTAGGCCGACCAGCCGGTCACGGCGCCGGGGCCGAGCTCGTCGAGAGCGACCTCGACCACCGTGGGGGAGAAGGCGCTGCTGATCCGGATCAGGCGGTCCTCCCTCGGAGCGACGGCCATCGCCGTGGCGCGGTCGATCGCGAAGGGGAAGACGAAGCCGTCGTTGTAGTCGGTGTGCTCGCCGATCAGGTTCACGCGGCCGGGGCCGGCCCAGACGCCCGCGGCGGGGCGGCCGAAGGTGCGCTCGAAGGCGGCGGCCGCGCTCTCGGCGACGGCGGTCAGGGAGGCGGGAGCGGCGGTCATCGGTTCTCCTCGGCGATGTCGGCGGCGGTGGTGGCGGGAGTGGCGGCGCCGCCGGGAAGCGAGTCGTCGCTGTGCGCGGCGACCGGCAGGGCCGCGTCGGGGCGCTGTGCGATCCCGGCCTCGAGCACGGCCGCGTCGGCCCGCTCGATCGCCGCGCGCAGGGCCGCGGCGCTCGTCTCGGGGGCGATGTCGCCGATCCAGGCGCCCATCGCGGCCTCGCTCCCCGCGAGGTACTTGAGCTTCGTCTCGGCGCGGCGGGGCGAGGTGATCTGGAGCATCAGGCGCACCTCGTCGCGGCGCTCGTGCACCGGGGCCTGGTGCCAGGCGGCGATGTAGGGCGTCGGGGTGTCATAGAGGGCGTCGATGCCGCGGAGCAGGCGCTGGTACATCGCAGCCAGCTCGTCGCGCTCCTCCGGGGTGGTCGCCGCCAGGTCGGGGACGTGGCGGTGCGGCAGGAGGTGCACCTCGACGGGCCAGCGCGCGGCGAACGGCACGAACGCGGTGAAGTGCTCGCCGCGGAGGAGGACGCGCTCGCCGGCCTGCTCGAAGGCGAGGACGTCGGCGAACATCGAGGGCCCGTAGCTGTCGAGCGAGGCGAGCAGACGGGTCGTGCGCGGCGTGACGTAGGGGTAGGAGTAGATCTGCCCGTGGGGGTGGTGCAGCGTGACGCCGATCGCCTCGCCGCGGTTCTCGAACGGGAAGACCTGCTGCACGCCGGGAAGGGCCGAGAGGGCGCCCACGCGGTCGGCCCAGGCCTCGACCACGGTCCGGGCGCGGGAGGCGCTGAGCGTGGCGAACGAGCCCTCGTGCTCGGGGCTGAAGCAGACGACCTCGCAGCGGCCGACGCTGGTCAGCGTCCGGCCGAGCCCGAGGGTGCGCAGGTCCTCCAGGGAGGCGGGCGCGTCCGCGTCCTCGAGGAGCGGGCCGAAGGAGGGGGAGCGGTTCTCGAAGACGGCGACGTCGTAGCGGCTGGGCACCTCCGACGGGTTCGTCGGCGACGCCGGGGCGAGCGGATCGAGCTCGGCCGGCGGCAGGAACACGCGGTTCTGGCGCGACGCGGCGATGGAGACCCACTCGCCGGTCAGCACGTCCTGGCGCATCCGCGCGGTGGCCGGGCGGGGGTCGAGGTGGCGTGCGTCGGCGGCGCGCTCCGGGGGGAGCGTCGTGTCGGCGTCGTCGAAGTAGAGGAGCTCGCGGCCGTCGGCCAGCGTGTGCGGGCGCTTGACGACGCCGGCGGAGAGTGTGATCGCTTCGTTCATGGCAGGAGTCAGACTAGGGCCGCACCTTCGAAAAGGAAAGCTCGTTTTCCCTTTGACAAGTCCACCGGCCCGCGGGCACGATGGGCGGATGAGGACGGACGGCGAGCAGGAGTCCACGTCGGCGATCGAGCGCCGGCTGCGGCTGCGTCTGGCCGCCGAGAGCTCGGGCTTCGTCGGGGTCGCCCCGATGGCCGACATGCTCGGGGTCTCGGTCGTCACCGTCCGCTCCGATCTCGCCCTACTCGCGAGCGAGGGCGTCCTCCAGCGGGTGCGCGGCGGGGCGATCCCGGCGCCGAGACCCACCGGCGAGCGCTCGCTCGAGGAGGGCCTGAGCGCCGCCTTCGACGAGAAGGCCGCGATCGGCGAGGAGGCCGCCGCCTCCGTCTCCTCCGGGCAGAGCATCGTGCTCGACGTGGGCACCACCCCGCTCGCCATCGCGCACGCGCTCGTGGCGCGGGAGGAGCTGCGCGACGTCACGGTGATCACGAACGGCCTCTCCACGGCGCTGGCGCTCGAGCCGGCCATCCCGCGCTTCACGGTCGTCGTCACCGGGGGCACTCTGCGGCCGCTGCAGCACTCGCTGGTCGAGCCGCTCGCGTCCGAGCTGCTCGAGCGGATCCGCGCCGACATCGCCTTCATCGGCTGCACCGGCGTGCACCCCGAGGCCGGCGTCACCAACGTCAACCTCCCCGAGGCGACCCTGAAGCGCCGGATGCTGCAGGCGGCGACCCGCCGGGTCGTGGTCGCGGACTCCTCGAAGCTCGGAGTGGTCGACCTCGGCCGGGTCGCCGCTCCCGACGAGTTCGACCGTCTGCTCACGGGGGCGGGGGCCGCCGGCGGACTCGTCGCCGCTCTGGAGGAGGCGGGGCTCGCGGTCACCCGCTGCCGGACGCTCGGCGAGCGCGTCAGTCCGTAGGATCGAGGAATGGCCGACTTCACCCCCGCCCCCGCCACCGGGCGCCAGTTCCCGCTCGACCTCACCGCCGAGGGACGCACCCTGCACGCCGTCGTGACGGAGGTGGCCGCAGCGCTGCGCCACCTCTCGGTCGACGGAGTGGAGATCACCGCCTCCTACCCGGAGAGCACCGTTCCGCCGTTCGGCTCGGGCATCGTCCTGATGCCCTGGCCCAACCGCGTGAAGGACGGGCGCTGGCACCACCGCGGCGAGACGCTCCAGCTCGCGATCACCGAGCCGAAGTACCACAACGCCATCCACGGCCTGCTGGTGAGCACCCCGTACCGCCTCGTCGACCAGGGCCCGTCCTTCGTCGAGCTGGCCGCGCCGGTCGTGCCCCAGGCGGGCTACCCGTTCCACCTCGAGACCTCGGTCCGCTACGAGCTGCAGGCCGACGGGCTGAAGGTCGTCCACCGCGTCGTCAACGTCGGAGCCGACGAGGCGCCCGTCGCCATCGGCACGCACCCCTTCCTCGCCATCGGCGACGTCCCGACCGACGAGCTCGAGATCACCGTCGACGCGGCGGTGCACATCGAGGTCGACGAGCGCCTCAACCCCACCGTGCAGAACCCGGTCGAGGGCACCGAGTGGGACCTCCGCTCCGGCCGCCGCATCGGCGACCTGGAGCTCGACGACGCCTGGGCCGACGTCCGGATGGTCGACGGCGAGAGCGTGCACGGCCTCCGCGCCGCGGACGGCCGCCGCGTGCTCCTCTGGGCCGACGCCTCGCACAACTTCATCCAGGTCTTCATCACCCGGATCTTCCCCGACGGCGACGACGTGAAGACCGCGATCGCCGTGGAGCCGATGACCGCTCCGGCAGAGGCGTTCAACAGCGGGCAGGGCCTGCGCTGGCTCGAGCCGGGCGAGGAGTGGACCGTCGCGTGGGGCATCCGCCACGAGGGGTTCCCCACCGCGTCATGACCACCCTCGCGGCCGTCGGGCGCGACGACGAGGCCAAGCGCGTCGCCCTCGTCCGGATGAAGCGGCTCGCCACGGGCCTGCTCGTGGTGATGGCCGTCGTCTTCGCCGTGTCGTTCGCCCTGCAGGAGCGCTACCCGTGGCTGCAGTGGGTCCGGGCCGCGAGCGAGGGCGGGATGGTCGGCGCGCTCGCCGACTGGTTCGCCGTGACCGCGCTGTTCCGGCGGCCGCTGGGCCTGCCGATCCCGCACACCGCGATCATCCCGACCAAGAAGGACGAGATCGGCGCGAGCCTCGCGCAGTTCGTCGAGGAGAACTTCCTCCGCGGCGCCATCGTGCGCGAGAAGCTCGACTCCTTCGGGATCGCCCGGCGGGCGGGGCTCTGGCTCGCCGAGCCGGAGAACGCGCACCGCGTCGGCGGCGAGAGCGCGGCGGCCGTCCGCTCGGCGATCGCCCTGCTGGACGATTCCGATGTGCAGCGCGTGATCGAGGCGCTGGCGCGGCGCCACCTCCTCGACCCGCAGTGGGGCCCGCCGCTGGGCTCGCTGATGGGCACCGTGGTCGAGGCCGGCCACCACCGGCGCCTCGTGGACACGCTGGTCGAGCAGGCGGAGGAGTGGCTGACCGCGAACCCGCAGAGCTTCACCCGCATGGTCAGCGGCCGCCTGCCGAGCTGGCTGCCCTCCGCGGTCAGCCGGGCGGTGGACGAGCGGCTGTACCGCGAGGCGCTCGTCTTCGTCGCCGCAGTGCGCGAGGACCAGGTGCACCCGTTCCGGATCGCGATCGACGGCTACCTCGCCACGCTGGCGCAGGATCTGGGCACCGATCCCGACCTGATCGCCCGGGTCGAGGAGATCAAGAACCGCGCCTTCGACAGCCCGCGCGTCCGCGAGCTCGCCGGGGACGCCTGGGAGGCGACGAAGGCCTCCCTCCTCGGCGCGATGGACGACCCGTCGAGCCCCCTCCGCGGCAGCATCGAGTCGATCGTGTTCGATCTGGGCCGCCGGCTCTCGACCGACGCCGGTCTCGCGGCGACCGTCGACTCCTGGATCGGATCGGTCGCGGCCAACCTGGTCGACCGCTACCGCACCGACATCGCCAGCATCATCGGCGACACCATCCACCGCTGGGACCCGCGCGAGACGTCCGAGAAGCTCGAGCTGCAGGTCGGGAAGGACCTCCAGTTCATCCGGATCAACGGCACCGTCGTAGGCTCCCTGGCCGGGCTGGTCATCTTCACCGTCGCGCACGCGCTGCTCGGCTCGTGAAGCGGGGCGCCCGGGCCCGCTCCGCAAGCCCTCGTCGACGTCGGTGGTCGGGCGTACGGTCGCACCATGAGCGATGACAACACCACCGATCCCGATGTCAAGACCGAGGGCGACGTCCTCGGCGCCCGTGCCGACGACGGCAGCGACACCAGCGCCAGCAAGGACCCGTCCGACTGGGTCACCGGCGACGAGCCGATGACCGGCCCGCAGCGCAGCTACCTCGACACCCTCGCGCGCGAGGCGGGCGAGACCCTGCCCGCCGACCTCACCAAGGCCCAGGCCTCCGAGCACATCGACCGCCTGCAGTCCTCCACGGGCCGTGGCGACGGCAGCAACGGGCACGACTGATCCCGTCGGGGCGCCCCGGGGCTGAGCATCAGTCCCCGTCGGCGCCCCCGTCCGGGGCGCGCACACCGCGCCCCGGCGTCCCTAGGGTTCCGTCATGGCGATCTCCCGCACCACGCGCAACGCCCTCGACCTCATCGACGCGATCCGGATCCCCGGCCGCATCGATCCCCGTCTGGCCCGGCAGGTGACCCTGTCCCTCCGCCAGCTCCTCGAATCCGGAGCCTTCGGCCCGAGCGAGCGGCTCCTCCGCCGCCGCGCGAGGAGGCTCCGCTCCCGCACCCGCGAGGCGGCCGCGTTCCGGCAGACGCGCCCGGCCGGCTGCACCGTCCAGCCCTGAGCCCGCTGAACGGAGTCGCTCCGCTGTGACCGGCGACGGTACAGACACCGTCCGCGCGGTCGTCTAGAGTTCCTGGCATCCGGTCCGCCGGATGCCCGCCGCAGTCTCCCGGCCGGTCGACAACGGAGTCGTCCCGGCGCGGGTCATCCCCCCGTTCGCGCGTCGAACGCCCCGCTGGTTCCAGCACCCCGCTCCCTCCTCGAGAAGGGACTCCCGCGATGACGACCCGCGTCTCGCACACCGCGACGACCGTCCGCCTCGTCCGCTGGTACCGGATCGACTCCGACTGGCTCTCGGAGGTCGTCACCGGCCGCCTGCTCGAGCACCAGGACGGCCGCTGGCGCCTGCTCCTCGGCGAGAAGGTCCGCGACTACCCGGACGAGGTGTGGTCGCTCTGCCACGAGTGACGCCGTCGCGGAGCACCGCGGCCCGGACGAGGCGTCAGAGGTAGAGGTAGTACGTCTTCGCGCAGTCCGTCGAGCAGAACGGGTCCCGGCGGCGGGCCCGCCGGACGCGGCACGCCTCGCACAGCCGAGGCCGGCGCAGGAGGACGCGGAGGACGGTCAGCACCTCTGCACGGTAGTGCGGCGACCTGGCTGCGCCCTGGCACTGTCCGGAAAGCGCGACCAGGCGGTCGAGTGGTGGGCCCCGTCGGGCTCGAACCGACGACCCGCGGATTAAAAGTCCGCTGCTCTGCCAACTGAGCTAGAGGCCCGCGCGCTCCAGGGTAGCGGGCCGTCGACGCCCCCGGAGCAGGTGCGGCCCGGAGCAGGTGCGGCCCGGACCGCGGACGATCCCGGAGCGGACCGCGTCCTCGGCGCGGGCATACCCGCCCAGCCGCGGGCGTTACCCTCCTCGAACCCCCTACGGAGCGCGAGCGCGAGAGCGTCCGCGCGCACGACCGCGGAAGGCGGCCCCATGACAGACGGCTTCCACAAGCCGACCAAGTTCCCCTCCCACGTCTTCGAGGCGTTCCAGGGAGGAGAGGACCCGGCGCAGATCAGCCGCGTCGCCCATGAGACCGCGATCGCGCTGCTGAGCCGTGTCCGGAACGACCCCGACCCGGTGGTCATCGACCGCCTGGTCGAGTACACCGACCACAACGGCATCGACGCGCTCGCCGAGCTCTGGGCGCGCTCCAGCGCGGCGAGCCTGCCGGGCGCCCTCTGGCGGATCTACCTGCTGCGGCTGGTCATCCGGCAGGACCCGGAGAGCACGAGCTTCCTCTACCAGCGCGGAGTCGAGCTGTCCGCCACGATCGACCCGGTGGTCGCCGGAGCCAGCACTCCCACGGGGCCGGCCGAGATCACCGAGCTGGCCGACCGGATCCTCCGCGGCGTCTTCGACGGCGACTTCGCGGTGGCACTGGACCGCGCCGCGGCGTTCTGCCGCGTGAGCGCCTCCGGAGCCGTCTCAGTCGCCGACGACGTGGAGCCGGTGAACCCCGCCCGGGCGAGCGAGCTGACCACCCGCGCCCTGCGCCTCTCGACCACCGCGGCCGAGCTCGTGAGCTGCGCGCGGCTGTGGCGGAGCGACTCCCTGGAATGACGCGCAACCCGCGTTCACCCACTGCGAACGCCCCTCGCCGCCACCGCGGAGGCCTTTGGTAGACTGGCGGAAGCCGGATCGCAGTAACCCCGGGCTCCACTTATAGCCGCTTCGAGCGGCCTCGCGCCGAGAGGCGTTCCTGCGGTCCGGCCCCTTCTCTGCTCGCATCGCCGCCACGGTGCGCGAGGCGAGGGCCCAGGAGGAGTCGATCCTCGCCCGAGTCCCCACAGACAGGCGCCAGCGGAATGAAGAACAGCAGAGCTCTCCGGATCGGCGCGCGCGTCTGGGCGGGGGCGGGGCTGCTGGTCGTCGCCGCCCTCTACCTCCTCGCCGCCCCGAGCGTCGACGACGCGGAGGGCGCCCAGTTCGCCGCGGGGGTCTCGCTCTCGCAGGGCACGGTGATGCGCGTCCTCGCGGTCCTCGACGTGCTCGCCGGGCTCTGGGTCCTCATCCGCCCGCGCAGCTATCCGGGCATCACCGCTGCGGCGGTGGCCGTGATCTCGCTCTGGCTGGCCCCCCGGCTGGGCGACCCCGCGCTCGTGCCGATCGGCACGTTGGCGCTGGATGTCCGATTCGTGACGCATCCGATCGAGGTGTCGGTCGTCGTTGCAGGCCTGGCCGTGACAGCCTTCTGGATGACGCGGAATCTTTCAGCCCGGGCGCGGGCGAGGCGGGGCTGATGACGGACGACACCACTGCGGAGGCGGCTGTCCTCCTCGAGCGCATCGCCGGGGGAGAGCAGGCCGCGTTCGCCGCGCTCTACGACCAGATGGCCGGCCGGGTCCTCGGCCTGATCATCCGCGTCCTCGTCGACCGCTCCCAGTCCGAGGAGGTGGCCCAGGAGGTCTTCCTCGAGATCTGGCAAACCGCTGGGCGTTTCGCTCCGAATAAAGGAAGCGCGACGACCTGGATCCTCACGATGGCACACCGCAGGGCCATCGACAGGGTCCGCGCGGCTCAAGCCGGCCGTGATCGGGACATGCGCATCGGAATCCGAGACCTCGGACGCGACTACGACCAGGTCTCCGAGCAGGCGGAGGTGTCCCTCGAGCACGAGAAGGTCGCGGCCGCCATGGGCCGCCTGACGGAACTGCAGCGGCAGGCGCTGCAGCTCGCTTACTACGGCGGATACTCGCACAGCGAGATCGCGGGGATCCTGCAGTGCCCCGTGGGAACCGTCAAGACACGCCTGCGTGACGGAATGATCAGACTTCGAGAAGAGATGGGGGTGGCCCTGTGAACGATGTGCGACTCCCCGACGGGATGGACGACCCGCGCGATCTCGCGGCGGGTCACGCACTGGGCATCCTGACGCCCGAGGAGCAGGAGCGCTACGAGCGCTTCCTCTCCGAGCACCCGGAGGCGCGCGGCGAGGCCGACGCGTTCGCCGAGGTGGCGGAGGCGCTGGTCGCCGACGCACCCGCCGTGGAGCCCTCGCCGGGCTTCAAGGCCGACCTGATGGCGCTCATTGCCACCACTCCGCAGCTGCCGCTGGAGGAGCCCGACGAGGACCACGAGGCGCCCGCCGCGCCCCGTCTGGTCCCCGTCGCCTCCGAGGGCGAGCGGAGCGGTCCGACGGCTCGCCGGGACGGTGGCGGCAGCGCCGCGAACCGCGCCCGGAGCCGCTGGTTCGCCCGCCCCGCGGTCTACCTCTCGGCGGCCGCGGCCGCCGCGGTGATCGTGGTCGGCGGAGTGACCCTTCCGCCGCTGCTCTCGTCCGGCCCCGGCCAGACGCAGCAGCAGACGGCTCTGGAGCAGATCCGCAGCGCCCCCGACGCGCAGGAGACGACCGGCACGGTCGCCACCGGCGAGCAGGCGACGCTGGTCTGGTCGAGCTCGCTCGGCCGCTCCGCCCTCGTGGTGGACGACCTGGCGCCGCTGCCGGAGGACAAGACCTACGAGCTCTGGTACATCGGCTCGTCCGGCCCGGTCGCCGCAGGGACGTTCGACGGGGGAGAGGGCAGCACCGTGGCCCCGCTCGAGGGGAGCCTGACCGAGGGCGGAGTCGTCGCCGTGACGGTCGAGGACGCCGGCGGCTCGCCGACTCCGACCACCGATCCGATACTGGCGATCGACATCGCCTGACGGCCCGAGCACGAGAAGAGCCGCACTCCCATGACGGAGTGCGGCTCTTCTCGTTCCCGGAGGGAACGCGGTGGAACGAGAGCGAGCCGCGACCCCGGAGGGACGCGGCTCACTCTCGTCTGCGGCTGATCAGCCGAAGCGGCCCGAGACGTAGTCCTCGGTCGCCTGGACGGACGGGCGCGAGAACATCGTCGCGGTGTCGTCGTACTCGATGAGCTTGCCCGGCTTGCCGGTGCCCGCGATGTTGAAGAACGCGGTGCGGTCCGAGACGCGCGAGGCCTGCTGCATGTTGTGGGTCACGATGACGATCGTGTAGTCGTTCTTGAGCTCCTCGATGAGGTCCTCGATCGCGAGGGTCGAGATCGGGTCGAGGGCGGAGCAGGGCTCGTCCATCAGGAGGACGTCGGGGGAGACGGCGATCGCGCGGGCGATGCACAGACGCTGCTGCTGGCCGCCGGAGAGACCGGAGCCCGGCTTGTCGAGGCGGTCCTTCACCTCGTTCCAGAGGTTCGCGCCCTGGAGCGAGCGCTCGACGAGCGCGTCCGCGTCCGACTTCGAGATGCGGCGGTTGTTGAGCTTCACGCCGGCCAGCACGTTGTCCCGGATGGACATCGTCGGGAACGGGTTGGGGCGCTGGAAGACCATGCCCACCTGCCGGCGGACCTGCACCGGGTCGACGCCCGGGCCGTACAGGTTGTTGCCGTCGATCAGGACCTCGCCCTCGACGTGCGCGCCGGGGATGACCTCGTGCATGCGGTTGAGCGTGCGGAGGAAGGTCGACTTGCCGCAGCCGGACGGGCCGATGAAGGCGGTGACCGTGCGGGGCTCGATGGCGAGCGAGACGCCCTCCACCGCGAGGAACTGGCTGTAGTAGACGTTGAGGTCGTTGACCTCGATGCGCTTGGACATTGCTTCCTTCGGGGATTCCGGCCGGAGCCGAGTGGTGGGTGTCAGCGGCCGAGCTTGGGGGCGAAGATCTTCGCGATCAGGCGGGCGACCAGGTTCAGCGCCATGACGATCAGGATGAGGGCCAGCGCGCCGGTCCAGGCCCGGTTGAGGAACGCCTCGGCGTCCGGGCCCTGGTTCGCGTACTGCGTGTAGACGAAGACCGGGAGGGTCATCATCCGCTCGCTGAAGAGGTCGTAGTTCATCGACGCGGTGAAGCCGGCGACGATGAGCAGCGGGGCGGTCTCGCCGATGACGCGGGCGATCGCGAGGGTGATGCCCGTCGTGATGCCGGCGATGGAGGTCGGCAGCACGATCTTGACGATGGTCAGCCACTTCGGCACGCCCAGGGCGTAAGACGCCTCGCGGAGCTCGTTCGGGACCAGCTTCAGCATCTCCTCCGACGAGCGGACGACCACGGGGATCATCAGCACGGCGAGGGCGATCGAGCCGGCGAAGCCCATCCGGACGCCGGGGCCGAGGAGCAGCGCGAAGAGCGCGTACGCGAACAGGCCCGCGACGATGGAGGGGATGCCCGTCATCACGTCGACGAAGAAGGTGATCGCCCGAGCGAGGTGGCCGCGGCCGTACTCGACGAGGTAGATCGAGGTGAGCAGGCCGATCGGCACCGAGATCAGCGCGGCCATCGCCGTGATCTCGAGCGTGCCGATGATCGCGTGGAGGGCGCCGCCGCCCGCGTCGATGACGTTGCGCATGGACGAGGAGAAGAAGAGCGGATCGAACCGCGCGACTCCGTTGGAGACGACCGTGTAGAGCAGGGAGATCAGCGGGAGCAGCGCGATGATGAACGCAGTCGCGACCAGCGAGGTCACGAGGCGGTCGACAGCCTTGCGGCCGCCCTCGACCAGGCGCGAGACCACGTAGATGGCGACGTCGAAGAGGACGGTGCCCCAGAAGATCGCTCCGACGAGGCTGAAGTCGTTCATCATGCCGGCCGCCTGGAGGATCAGGAAGACGGCGGCGAACACGACCCAGCTGCCGACGAGCAGCATCCAGGGAGTGCCCTTGGGCAGCTTGCCCGCCTGCAGCGAGAAGGGCATCGACGAGGTGGCGGCGGACATCAGTTGGCTCCCGAGAAGGCCTTGCGGCGGTTGACGATGAACCGCGCGACCGAGTTCACGACGAGGGTGATGACGAAGAGGATGAGGCCCGAGGCGACGAGGACGTTCACGCCGACTCCGCTCGCCTCCGGGAACTGCAGCGCGATGTTCGCGGCGATGGTGTTCGAGTTCTGCGAGGTGAGCAGGAGGAAGGAGACGACCGTCGCGGGCGAGAGCACCATCGCGACGGCGAGCGTCTCGCCGAGGGCCCGGCCGAGGCCGAGCATGGCGGCCGAGACGATGCCCGGGGCGCCGAAGGGCAGGACGGCCATGCGGATCATCTCCCAGCGGGTCGCGCCGAGCGCGAGCGCCGCCTCCTCGTGCAGGCGCGGGGCCTGGAGGAAGATCTCGCGGCAGACCGCGGTGATGATCGGGATGACCATGACGGCCAGCACCACCGAGGCGGTGAGGATCGTCTTGCCGGTGCCCGACGCCTGGCCGCCGAAGAGCGGGAACCAGCCGATGTTCACGTTGAGGAAGAGGTAGAAGGGCTGCACCATCGGCGCCAGCACGGTCGCGCCCCAGAGGCCGAAGACCACCGAGGGGACGGCGGCGAGGAGGTCGACCACGTAGCCGAGGGCCATCGCGATGCGGCGCGGCGCGTAGTGCGAGATGAAGAGGGCGATCGCGATCGAGAGCGGCAGGGCGATCACCAGGGCGATCACCGCCGACCAGACCGTGCCGAAGACCAGGGGGCCGACGTAGGCCCAGAAGCTCGTCGCGTCGCCGGGGAGGCTGCCGGCCGGCGCGGTGAACGCGGGGATCGACTGCGCGATGAGGAAGATCGCGACGGCGGCGAGGACGAGGAGGATGAGGGAACCGGCGGCGACGGTCGAGATCGAGAAGACCCGATCTCCGACACGCACCTTCGCCTTCGGGCGGACGACGGTCTCAGTTGCCATTCCAGGGGACTCTCTTCAGACGAGGGGGTTCGGCGGGGCGCACAGGGAGATGCTAGGGCTCGGAGGGGGCGTCCGGTGGGTCGAGCCCGGCACAGGCGGGGCCCGTCCCGCGGATCGTGCTGCGAGACGGGCCCTGCCGGTGGGACTACTTGATCGACTCGATCGCGGTGGCGACGGTCGAGGCGAGCTCGGAGCTCAGGGGAGCGGAGCCGGCCTGAGCGGCGGCGGCCTCCTGGCCCTCCTCGCTCGCGACGTAGGAGGCGAAGGACTTGACGACCTCGCCCTTGTCGGCGTCCGCGTACTCCTGGCACACGATGAGGTAGCTGACCAGGACCATCGGCCAGGCGTCCGCCTCGGTGCCGGTGCGGTCGATCTTGATCGCGAGGTCGTTGTCCTCGCGGCCCTCGGCGATGGGCGAGGCGGCGACGACCGCCGCGGCTCCGTCGGCCGAGATGGTCGAGAACGCGTCGCCGACCTTCAGCTGCGCCATGTCCATGCCCTGGGCGCCGGACTCGTCGGCGTAGCCGATCGTGTTGGTGCCGTTCTTGACCGCGTCGACGACACCCGAGGTGCCCTTGGCGCCGTCACCGCTCTGGTACGGGAAGGTCTGCGCGGCGGGAGCGTCCCAGACGTCGCTCGCGGTGGCCGCGAGGTAGTCGGTGAAGTTCTGCGTGGTGCCCGAGTCGTCCGAGCGGTGCACGGAGGTGATGTTCGCCGACGGGAGGGTCGCGTCAGGGTTCAGGGCCTTGATCTCCGGGGCGTCCCAGGAGGTGATGGTGCCCTTGAAGATGCCCGCGATGGTGGCCGCGTCGAGCTTGAGCTCGTCGACGCCCTCCACGTTGAAGATGACCGCGATCGGCGAGATGTAGACCGGGAGGTCGATCGCCTTGGTGTCGGGGGCGCACGCGGCGAAGGTGCCCGCGAGCTCCTCGTCCTTGAGCGCGGAGTCGGAGCCGGCGTAGTCGGCGGCGCCGTCGATGAAGTTGGTGCGGCCGGCGCCGGAGCCCTGCGGGTCGTAGTTGACCGTGACCTCGGGGTTCGCGGTCTGGAACGCGGCGGCCCAGGTGGTCTGCGCGGTGCCCTGAGCGGACGAGCCGATCCCGGTGATGGTGCCGGAGAGCGTGGAGGTGGTGGCCGAGCCGGAGCTGCCGCCTGCGGCCGGTGCCTCGTTGGCAGCGCAGGAGGTCAGCGTGATCGCTGCGACGGCGGCGACGACGGCCGCCTGGCCGAGACGCGAGAATCTCACAAGTATCCCTTTCGGGTAGGAAAGCGTGGAAAACAGAACAGGGCCTGGTGCAGCCCGCGAGCGAGAGTACGGAGGGGTCGTGTCCTGGCACCGACCGCTCGGTGAACGCGCGGTGAACGGGTCCGCCTCGGGGATTGCGGAGCGACGGGGCGGCGGGGAAGGCGCGGTGCGTCGGGCGCGTCCCGGCTGCGCGACCGGCCCGGTCCGGAGGGACCCGTCGAGCCGGCCGCGCAGCGCCCGGGCGGGTCAGGCCAGCGGCGTGTGCGTCTCGATCGCGACGATGCCGGAGCCGGGGTGACCGGTGGAGAGGTGCACCACGGCGAAGCCGCCGGTCGGGAGCGCTGCCGCCTCGTCGAGGTAGGCGCCGAGAGGGGTCGCCGTGGCGAGGGCGATCTCGCGCAGGATCTCGGGGATCACCGGCCGGTGGCTGCAGAGGACGGCGGTGCGGCGGGCGCGGACCCGCTTGCCGACCAGGGCGCGGACGTCGGCGGTGCCCTGCTCGTGCGCCTCCTGGCTGAGGTCGTCGCGCAGCTTGACCGGCTTCCTGACCAGACCGGACAGCGGGGCGATGGTCGACCGGCAGCGCTTGGCGGTGCTCGAGACGAGGCGGCGCGGGCGCCAGGCGGCCACGGCCTCAGCGGCGGCAGCGGCCTCGACCCGGCCGCGCCCGGTGAGGCGGCGGGTGGAGTCGCGGCCGTCCCAGGAGGAGGCGGGCACCGCCTTCGCGTGCCGCAGGACCACGATCGCGAAGGTCTCGAGCGCACCGCGTGCGGCGATCCGGGCGAACTCGTCGACGATCGTCACGTCGTGCGGATAGGTCAGGTAGCTCCGGGCCCGCTTGAGCGTCACCCACTCGAGCGCCTCGACCTCGTCGTTCGGGAGGAAGTCGGACGCCAGGACGGCCTTCTCGGTCACCTGCGCCGCCCAGTAGTAGACGGCCTTCGGGCGCCCGCTCGGCAGCGTGTACTCGGTGCACCCCAGCGGCACCCCGAGCGCCACCGAGAGCCCGGTCTCCTCGCGGATCTCGCGGACCGCGGTCTCCGGTAGGGACTCGCCCGCGTCGACCTTGCCCTTGGGCAGGCTGACGTCCCGGCGGTGCGGCCGGTGGATCACGAGGATGTGCGGGCGGCCCTCGATGATCCGCCAGCACACCGCTCCTGCTGCGTAGACGGTGCCCGTCACGGGCGTCAGCGGCTGGAGGCCCGGTTGGCGGACCGTGTCGCCGCGCGCTTGCGATGGGTGATGTGCTGCATCAGCTGGTTCTGGAGGTCGGCGAGCGGAGCGCCCTCCTCGTCGAGGTGGTGCCGCGTCCAGTCGCCGTCCGGGCCGAGCCACCAGGAGGCGGTCCGCTCGTCCATCGCCCGCTCGAACATGTCGTCGATCTCGCTGAGGTGCGCCGGCTCGACGATCCGCACCAGAGCCTCGACGCGGCGGTCGAGGTTGCGGTGCATCATGTCGGCGCTGCCGATGAAGACGTCCGGCTCGCCGCCGTTGACGAAGCTGAAGATGCGGGAGTGCTCGAGGTAGCGGCCGAGGATCGAGCGCACGCGGATGGTCTCGGAGAGCCCCTCCTGGCCGGGCTTCAGCCCGCAGATGCCGCGCACCCAGACGTCGACCGGCACGCCGGCCTGGCTGGCGCGGTAGAGCGCGTCGATCACGGACTCGTCGACGATCGAGTTGACCTTGATCCGGATGCCCGAGGGCCGCCCCGCGCGGGCGTTCTCGGTCTCGGCGGCGATCCGCTTGAGCAGGCCCTTCCGGAGGTGGCGCGGCGCGACGAGCAGGCGCTTGAACTTCTTCTCGATCGCGTAGCCCGAGAGCTCGTTGAACAGGCGCGTGAGGTCCTTGCCGACCTCGGGGTCGGCCGTCAGGAGTCCGAGGTCCTCGTAGATGCGCGAGGTCTTCGGGTTGTAGTTGCCGGTGCCGATGTGGGAGTAGTGGCGGAGCACTCCGCCCTTCTCCTGGCGGATGACGAGCGCGAGCTTGCAGTGGGTCTTCAGCCCGACGAGCCCGTAGACCACGTGCACGCCCGCCTTCTCGAGCTTGCGCGCCCACGAGATGTTCGCCTGCTCGTCGAAGCGCGCCTTGATCTCGACCAGGGCGAGCACCTGCTTGCCCGACTCGGCCGCGTCGATGAGCGCCTCGACGATGGGGGAGTCGCCCGAGGTGCGGTAGAGCGTCTGCTTGATCGCGAGCACGTCCGGATCGGCCGCCGCCTGCTCGAGGAACGACTGCACGCTCGTCGCGAAGGACTCGTAGGGGTGGTGCAGGAGCACGTCGCCGCGGGAGACGGCCTTGAAGACGTCCTGCCGCTGGTTGGGCTCGCTGGGCGAGAGCTGCACCGCCGTCGTCGGGACGTGATTGGGGTACTTCAGGTCCGGGCGGTCGATCTTCTGCAGGCTGAAGAGCCCGCTGAGGTCGAGCGGGGCCGGGAGCTTGTAGACCTCCTGCGTCGTGATGTCGAGCTCGCGGACCAGCAGGCCCAGCGTCTCGTCGTCCATGTCGTCGGTGACCTCGAGGCGGATGGGCGGGCCGAACCGGCGGCGCAGCAGCTCCTTCTCGAGGGCCTTGATCAGGTTCTCGGTCTCGTCCTCGTCGACCTCGACGTCCTCGTTGCGCGTCACCCGGAACACGTGGTGGTCGAGGATCTCCATGCCGGGGAACAGGTCGTCCAGCTGGTTGGCGATCAGGTCCTCGAGCGAGATGAACCGCATCGGCTCGCCCGGCGCCGCGACTCCGGCGATCCGCACGAAGCGGGGGAGCATCTGCGGCACCTTGAGGCGCGCGAACTCAACCTTCTGCGTCTTCGGGTTCCGCACCCGCACCGAGAGGTTGAGCGAGAGGCCGGAGATGTAGGGGAACGGGTGCGCCGGGTCGACCGCGAGCGGCATCAGCACCGGGAACACCTGGGCCGAGAAGTAGTCGTCCAGCACGGTGCGCTCGGCGTCGCTCAGCTCGTCCCAGCGGACGAGGTCGATGCCGCCGTCGCGCAGGGCGGGCTCGACGAGCTCCTTGAACGCTCGGGAGTGGCGCTGCTGCAGCAGGTGCGCCTTCTCCGAGATGTCGGTCAGCACGTCGACCGGCACGCGGCCGATGTTCGTCGGCAGGGCGAGCCCCGTGAGGATGCGGCGCTTGAGGCCGGCGACCCGGACCATGAAGAACTCGTCGAGGTTGGACGAGAAGATCGCCAGGAAGTTCGCCCGCTCGAGCGCCGGAACCAGCGGATCCTCCGCGAGCTCGAGCACGCGCTGGTTGAACGCGAGCCAGCTCAGCTCCCGGTCGAGGTAGCGGTTGTCGGGGAGGAGCGGGTCCGAGTGCTCCTCCTCGTCGTCGAAGTCGTCGTCGAGGTCATCGCTGAGACCGTCTTCGAGAAGCAGGTTGTCGCCGTCCATGCGACCATCCTGGCACCGCGTCCGTCCGCTCCGCGCCGCCGCTCGTGAATGCCGGATGAACGGGGCCGGGGGAGGCCCTGTGGAGGAGTGCCGGCTCAGCGCAGCGGCGCGGCGCGCTGCAGGTACTGCACGTCGACGGAGGCGTCCGTGAACCCGAGCGAGCGGTAGAGCGCCACCGCCGACCGGTTCTCGGCCTCGACGTAGAGGTCGGCCGTGGTGCAGCCGCGCTCGAGCATCCGCGCGAGCCCGGCGTTCAGCAGGGTGCGGCCGAGTCCCCGTCCGGCCGCCTCGGGGGCGACCCCGAGGACGTAGATCTCGCCGGTCGTCGATCCGGGCTCGATCTTGAGCCAGTCGTAGCTGAGGAGCGTGCCGTCGGCGTCGCGGAGCAGGAGGAAGTCGCCCTCGTCGAACCACGGCTCGGCGCGGCGGGCCGCCAGGTCCTCCTCCGTCATCCGCCCCTGCTCGGGGTGCGCGGCGAAGATCCGCGCGTTCAGGGCGATCCACTCGGCCGGAGCGAGGTCGCGGGCGTCCGAGAGGACGACGCCCTCGGGGACGCGGACCTCGGGGGCGGCGAGCGGCTCGAGCTCGAGGTGCAGGAGGGTGCGAACCGGTGCGAAGCCGTGGGAGGCCGCGAGGGCCCGGGCGGCGGGGTGGTCGCCGTGCGCCCAGGCGAGCAGGCCCGTCCGGCCGCTCGCGAGGACCTGCTCCAGGGTCGCGGTGCCGAAGCCGACCCCGCGCCACTCCGGATCGACGACGAACTCCAGCTCGCCCTGCCCGAGGATCGCCGCCGCCACGACCACGTCCGCGCGCAGCCCCACGAGGAGGGTGCGCGAGCCGGCCCGGGCGTCGACGAGCGTCTGGTCGCTGAAGGGGGGCTGGTGGTCGAACCAGGCGGCGCGCCCGATCAGGTGCTCGAGGCCGGCCGCCACCGCGGGATCGGCCAGGTCCTCAACGGACAGGTTGAGCGACTCGCTCATTGTCCTCTTCGTACACGTTGAAGCGGTATCCGACGTTGCGGACCGTGCCGATCAGCGACTCCAGGTCGCCGAGCTTCGCGCGGAGGCGCCGCACGTGCACGTCGACCGTGCGGGTGCCGCCGAAGTAGTCGTAGCCCCACACCTCGCTCAGCAGCTGCTCGCGGGTGAAGACGCGCGAGGGGTGCGTGGCGAAGAAGCGGAGGAGCTCGAACTCCTTGAAGGTGAGGTCGAGCGGGCGCCCGTGCACCTTGGCGGAGTAGCTGGCCTCGTCGATCACGACGCCCGAGGCCTGGATGCGCGAGGTCGACTGCTCCTGCGCCAGCCGGCCGATCACCAGGCGGATGCGGGCGTCGACCTCGGCGGGGCCGGCCGAGTCGAGGATGACGTCGTTGACGCCCCAGTCGGCCGAGACGGCCGTGAGCCCGCCCTCCGTGAGGATCAGGATGAGGGGGACGTTGATGCCCGTGGTCGTGAGGATCTTGCAGAGCGACTTGGCGCTGGCGAGGTCCTGCCGCGCATCGACCAGGATCAGATCGCAGCTCGGGGCGTTCACGAGCTGGGCGGGCTCCGCGGGGATCTGCCGGGTCCGGTGGCTGAGGAGCCCCAGTGCGGGGAGCACCTCGGCGCCTCCCGCCGAGGTCAGTATCAACAACTGCGCCACGGATCCTCCAGAACTGGTCTGCCCGCAATACTAGCGGCGGGCCGGGAGGGGCGTCCGCCTGGGGCACAATTGTCGGATGGGCAGGGATCGGGTGGGCATCGGAGTCGTCTGGGCGCTCGCACTCGCGGGCTCCGTGCTGACGCTGGCGATCGCCGCTCCGGAGTCCCGGCAGCTCTGGCTCGCGCTGACGTTCGGCGGCTGCGTGCTCGCGACCTTCGCGGTGCAGCTCGCCGTGGCCCGCGCCGAGGGGTACCTCCTCCGCGCGATGACGAGCATCGTCGGAGCGATGGCCGTGGTCGCGGTCGCGAGCGGGATCGCCCTCCTCCTCCCCGCCTGAGCAGTCGCGCCCTCCCGTCCCGAGCGCCCGGATCCGCACCGCCTGAGCGGCCGCGACCGCCCCGCCCCGGCGTCGGAACCGGCGGGTAGGATGAGCGCATGCTTCTCGCCCTGGAACTCTTCTACCTCGGTCTGCTCGGGCTCGCCTCCCTCGCCATCGCGTGGGTCTCCGGCGTGGTCGTCTACAAGCTCTACCGCGGCCAGCGCTAGCCGCCGCCGGAGCCCGAGTGATCTCGCTTCCGTCGGGCCTGCCGCCCGAGCTCGTCCCCCTGTCCTGGCTGCTCGGTGTCTGGGAGGGCTCGGGCGTCATCGACTACACGATCGGCGACGACTCCGTCCAGGCCGAGTTCGGCCATCGCATCAGCTTCAGCTACGACGGCCTCCCGTACCTCAACTACAACTCCTACACGTGGCTGATCGAGGAGGGCGCCGAGGAGGCGCCCCGGCCGCTGGTCACCGAGACCGGCTACTGGCGCCTCAGCCGCGCTCTGACCGAATCCGACGCCGGCCCGGGAATGCTGCCCGGCCGCGGCGCACCCGCCTTCCCCGACGCGGAGTCCGTCGAGACGCTGCGCAACGCCGCCGGCGGCTTCGACATCGAGGTCTCGCTCGTGCACCCGGACGGGGTCAGCGAGCTCTACCTCGGCCAGGTCAAAGGGCCGCGGATCGACCTCGCGACCGACGCGGTGATGCGCACCGCCGCGGCGAAGGACTACGCCGCCGCCACCCGCCTCTACGGCCTGGTCGACGACCACCTGCTGTGGGCGTGGGACATCGCCGCGCTCGGCCAGGGCCTGCGGACCCACTCCTCCGGACGGCTCGCCCGTGTCGACTGACGCGCTCTCCCCGCTCCTGGCCGCCCCGGGCGCCGTCGCCACGACGAGCGCCGCCGAGCCCGGCGTCGCCGCCCACTACGGCGAGCCCTTCCGCGAGCAGCGCGCTCTCGCCGCGGGCACCGCGCTCGTCGACCTCTCCGGCCGCGGCGTCGTGACCGTGACGGGGCCGGACCGCCTCACCTGGATCGACTCGCTCACCAGCCAGGCCGTCTCGCGCCTCGATCCCGGCGCGTCCGCCGAGACGCTCCTGCTCGACCCGACCGGCCGGATCGAGCACGTCATCCGCCTCGTCGACGACGGCGAGACCGCCTGGCTCCTGCTCGACCGCGACGAGACGGCCGGCCTGGCCGCCTGGCTCGACCGGATGCGCTTCATGCTCCGCGTCGAGGTCGCCGACCGCACCGACGACTTCGCGACCCTCGCCGCCCTCGGCGACGGGCCGGCCCTGACGCTCGCCCTGTCCCTGGCCGAGGAGCCCGTCGTCTGGAGCGACCCGTGGTCGCAGGTCCAGCCGGGCGGCTGGCAGTACGCGCTGACCACAGAGCACCCCGGGGCCTCCTGGGAGCTGCGCGAGGTCCTGGTCCCGCGAGCGGCCCTCGAGGCCCTCGCGGAGACGGCCGTCGGGGTGGGAGTGGCCCTCGCGGGAGTCGACGCCCTCGAGGCGCTGCGCATCGCCGCCTGGCGCCCGCGCCACGTGACCGAGGTCGACGAGCGGTCCATCCCGCACGAGCTCGACCTCCTCCGCTCGAGCGTGCATCTCGCCAAGGGCTGCTACCGAGGCCAGGAGACGGTGGCGAAGGTGCACAACCTCGGGCACCCGCCGCGGCGCCTGGTCCTGCTGCAGCTCGACGGCTCCGACTCGGTCCTCCCCGCCCACGGCGACGTCGTCACGGCGCTCAAGGGCGGCGAGCCGGTCGAGGTCGGCACGGTCACCTCGAGCGCCTGGCACTACGAGGACGGACCGGTCGCTCTCGCGGTCGTCAAGCGGAGCGTCCCGGTGGACCTCGAGCTGACCGTGCTGGCCGGCGACTCGCGCGTGGCCGCGGCCCAGGAGGTCGTGGTCCCGCCCGGAGCCGGAGCGGAGGCGGGAGTGCCCCGCCTGCCCCGCCTCGGGGCGACGACCAGGTAGGCCACGCCGTGGTGGCCGCACGTCCCGCCGAGCGGGGCCGGGCGGCCGAGCGGCTGCGCGGTCTCGTCCGGGCCCCCGAGCTGAGTCCCGCGCGCGCCCTCGCCCGCGCGGGGGCGTCGCTCCCCGCAGTGCTGCAGATCGTGCTCGCGGCGACCCTCGCCTACTCCGTCGCGCACTTCCTCCTCGGGCACCCCGCGCCGGTGCTGGCGCTGACGGCCACGATCTCGAGCCTCGGCATCGCGCGCGACACCCGTCCCAAGCAGGTGGCCGAGACAGCGACGGGGATGCTCATCGGCATCACGGCCAGCGAGGTCCTGCTCCTGCTGTGGGGGAGCGGCGTCTGGCAGCTCGCCGTCGTCCTCGCGATCGTCTTCACGCTCGGCCGGGCCCTCTCGCCCTCGCCGGGGTTCGCCGTGGCCGCCGGGACCCAGGCGATGCTGGTGATGGTCCTCCCTGCGCCGGACGGAGGCGTCTTCACCCGGAGCGTCGACGGCCTGATCGGCGGGCTCGCGGCGCTGCTCTGCACGGCGATCGTGCCCCGCCCGCCGCTGCGCACGGCGCGGGCCGAGGCGCATCGGCTCCTCACCGCGCTCAGCCGGACCGTGGAGGAGCTGGCCGAGGCGCTCCGCCGGGGCGACTCCTCGGCGTCCACCGCAGCCCTCGAGCGGATCCGCGGGACGCAGCCGGTCATCGACGGCTGGACCGCGGCGCTCGACTCCGCTACCGGCGTCGCCCGGATCTCGCCGTTCGTCCGTCGGCACCGCGGCGAGCTCTCCCGCCAGGCCGTGATGCTGTCCGCGCTGGATCTCGCGACCCGGAACCTGCGCATCGTCGCGCGCCGCACCGACTTCCTCGTCGGGGACGGCGCCCCGCGGCCGGCGCTCGCCGGAGCGGTCGCCGCCCTCGGCCCGGGTATCGCGCTGCTCGGCCGCGCGGTCGCCGATCCTTCGGTGCTCGCCCTGGCGCGTCAGGACCTCGTGCTGCTCGCGACCACGCTCGACCCCCAGCGGCTGATCCCGGAGGCGCGCCTCGCCGAGAAGACGGTGCTCGTCCTGCTCCGCCCGCTCGTCGTCGACCTGCTCACGGCGACCGGCGCCGCTCCCGCCGAGGCTCGGGCCGCCCTGCCCCCGCTCGCCTAGGGCTCAGGAGGTCCGGTGCTCAGGCCCGGCGCTCAGGCCCGGCGCTCAGGAGGAGGGGGCGACCGCCTCCCACGCGACCGTCACCTCGCCCAGGCGCCAGCGCCGCGGCCCGCCGAGGACCGGCCACTCCGGCCGGAGGTCCCGGACCGTCGCGATCCACCGCTGACTAGGACCGTAGACGGCGAGAGGGGCGTTCAGCGTCCACGCCCGCTCGAGGGCGGAGAGGAAGGCGTGCACGCCCTCGCCGGGCACGTTGCGGTGGATGAGGACCTTCGGCAGGCGCTCGGCCGCCGTCATCGGCGAGGGGATCGCCGCGAGCCGGAGCGAGAGGGTCAGCGAGCGCGGGCCCTCCCGGCCGACCTCGACCCAGGTGCAGATGCGGCCGATCTCGTCGCAGGTGCCCTCGACCAGGACGCCGTCGGGCTGCAGGCGGTCCGTCATCGTCGCCCAGGCTGACTGCACCCCGTCCTCGTCGTACTGGCGGAGCACGTTGAAGGCGCGGATGACGTCCGCCCGCCGCCCCGCGGGCAGGGGCACCTCGAAGCCGCCGCGCTCGAAGCGCACGCGCGCGTCCGCGGGGAACGGCGTGCCGCCCTCCCTCACCCGGGCGAGCTGGCGTCGAGCGGTGTCGACCCGGGCGGGCTCGATCTCGAGGCCGAGCACCTCGACGTCGGGCGCGGCCCGGACGAGCCGGCGGTGCAGCTCGAGCGTGGTGACCGCGCTCGCCCCGAAGCCGAGATCGACGACGAGCGGGGAGGCGGTGCTGCACAGGACGGGCAGCTCGGCGAGCCGGCGGTCGACCCGGCGGAGGCGATTCGTGCCCGTCGTTCCGCGGGTGACGGCTCCGATGGGCATGCTCTCCAGCGTATCCGCGGGCGAGGGGGCCGCCTCTAAGCTGGACGCATGTCCGAGACCTACACCCTCATCCTCGTGCGCCACGGCAACAGCGAGTGGAACCAGAAGAACCTCTTCACCGGCTGGGTCGACGTGCGCCTGACCGAGCAGGGAGTCGCAGAGGCCACCCGCGCCGGCGAGCTGCTGACCGAGGCGGGCCTGCACCCCGACATCGTCTACACGTCGCGCCAGACCCGGGCGATCCAGACCGCCAACATCGCCCTCGAGGTCGCCGACCGCCTGTGGATCGACGTCAAGCGCTCCTGGCGCCTCAACGAGCGCCACTACGGCGCCCTGCAGGGCAAGGACAAGGCGCAGACCCTCGCCGAGTACGGCCCCGAGCAGTTCCAGACCTGGCGCCGCTCCTTCGACGTGCCGCCGCCCCCGCTCGACGACGACGACCAGTACTCGCAGGCGCACGACGAGCGCTACGCCGACCTCGGCGACGCCCTGCCCCGCACCGAGTCGCTGAAGCTCGTGATCGAGCGGATGCTTCCGTACTGGGAGTCCGACATCAAGCCGGACCTCGCCTCGGGCAAGACCGTCATGATCACCGCGCACGGCAACTCCCTCCGCGCGCTGGTGAAGACGCTCGACGGCATCTCGGACTCGGACATCGCGGAGCTCAACATCCCGACCGGGATCCCGCTCGTCTACGAGCTGAACGAGGACTTCGAGCCCATCGGCGAGGCGCGCTACCTCGACCCCGAGGCCGCGGCCGCCGGTGCCGCCGCCGTCGCCGCCCAGGGCGCCAAGAAGTAGCACCGCCCCGAACGCGCGAACGGCCCGCCCGAGTCCTCGACTCCGGCGGGCCGTTCCCGTAGCCCCGGAGGCGGAGCGCACGGACACGTCCGGCCCGCAGGAGACGCTCGTTCCTGCGGGCCGGACGGTGAGACGGGCTGGAGCCCGAGGTGTCGACTAGGAGTAGTCGCCCGAGATCAGGTACTGGACCTTCTTGGCGATCGACACGGCGTGGTCGGCGAAGCGCTCGTGGTAGCGGCTGGCGAGGGTCGCGTCGACGGTGTCGGCGGCCTGGCCCTTCCACGCCTCGCTGAGCACCTTGTCGAAGACGCTGACGTGCAGCTCGTCGATCTTGTCGTCCTCGTCGCGGATCTCCTCGGCGATGCGCGGGTCCTGCGAGCGGAGCAGGTCGGTCAGCTTGTGCGCGACGACCACGTCGAGGCGGCCCATCTCGACGAACGTCGGACGCAGGCTCTTGGGGACCACCTTGTCGGGGAAGCGGTAGCGCGAGAGCTGGGCGATGTGCTCGGCGATGTCGCCCATCCGCTCGAGCGATGCGCTGATGCGCAGCGCCGAGACGACGATCCGCAGGTCGCGGGCGACCGGGTTCTGCCGGGCGAGGATGTCGATCGCGAGCTCGTCGAGGCTGATGGCCAGCTCGTCGATGCGCGCGTCGCTCGCGATGACCTCCTCCGCGAGGGTGACGTCGGAGTGGTTGAACGCCTGGGTCGCCTTCTCGATGGCGATCTCGACGAGTCCGGAGATCTCGACGAGTCGTTCCTGGACCTCGGCCAGCTCCTGCTGGAAAACTTCGCGCATCTGTGTTCGACCCTCTCTACGGCGCGCGCGGACGACGGCGCCGGATCTGCGGCGAGCACCTCGCACGCCGCTGCGACTGCACTCCGTGGGCGCAGGCGCAGTCATGATGACCACGGCAGGTTAACGGACGGTGCCGGGCGTTTGAACAGTACTCGACCCCCGGAGGATCGACGGGCGTCCGGTAGGGGGACGCCCGGTGGATGGTTAGCCTGGGTCCGTGGATTCGGGCTTGATCGTGGTTCTGTCACTCGTTCTCGGTGTCGCGATCGGGATCCTTCTGACGACCGTGCTCACGCTCGCCGCCCGCCAGGGCCGCATCGCGCAGGACGTGATCTCGGTCGGGCTCCCCGAGGGGATCGAGGCGATCATCGACGCCGTCGGCTCGCCCGCCTTCGTGACCGACCCGTCGCACAACGTGCTGAAGGCGTCCACCCGCGCCGTCGCGCTCGGCCTGGTCTCGCAGGACACGCTGCTCCACCCCGACCTCGCCGCCATCGTCGACCGCGTCCGCCGCTTCGGCGACGACATCGTCCAGGACCTCGAGCTCGCGACCAGCCCGCTCTCCGACGCCGCCGTGACGCTCGTCGTCCACGCGACCCGCCTGGGCTCCCGCTACGTCCTCGTCATCGCCGAGGACCACACCGAGGCGCGCCGGCTCGAGGCCGTCCGCCGGGACTTCGTCGCCAACATCTCCCACGAGCTGAAGACCCCGATCGGCGCCGTCGGCCTGCTCGCCGAGGCCCTCGACTCCGCCGCCGACGACCCCCAGCAGGTGCGCCGCTTCGCGCACCGGCTGACCCAGGAGTCGCACCGCCTCGCGAAGATCACCCGCGAGATCATCGAGCTCTCCCGCCTCCAGGCCGCCGACGTCGCCGGCTCCGCCGAGATCATCCGCGTCGACGACGTCGTCACGGCGGCGCTCGAGACCACCCACGTCCTGGCGGAGTCGCACGACGTCACCCTGGTCAAGGGCGGGATGAAGAAGGCCTACGTCGTGGGGCAGGAGAAGATGCTCGTCTCGGCGCTGCACAACCTCCTCGCCAACGCCATCCAGTACTCGCCCGCCGGCTCCCGCGTGGGCATCGGCGTCCGCTCCACCGGCGGCGTCGTCGAGATCGCCGTCACCGACCAGGGCATCGGCATCCCGGAGGAGGACCTCGACCGGGTGTTCGAGCGCTTCTACCGCGTCGACCAGGCCCGCTCCCGCCACACCGGCGGCACCGGCCTCGGCCTCAGCATCGTCAAGCACGCCGTGCAGAACCACGGCGGCGACGTCCGCGTCTGGTCCAAGCCCGGCCGCGGCTCCACCTTCACCATCCGGCTCCCCGAAGCCGACCCCGCCCGGACGCCCTTCGCGGCGACCGCCCCGATAGGAGAACACGCGTGACCAGCATCCTGCTCGTCGAGGACGAGAGCGCCCTCAGCGAGCCCCTCAGCTACCTGCTCGAACGCGAGGGCTACGACGTCACCGTCGCCGAGGACGGCAACCGCGCCGTCGCCGCCTTCGACGAGGGCGACTACGACCTGATCCTCCTCGACCTCATGCTGCCCGGCATGCCCGGCACGGAGGTCTGCCGCGAGATCCGCACCCGCTCCTCCGTCCCGATCATCATGGTCACCGCCAAGGACTCCGAAGTGGACATCGTCGTCGGCCTGGAGCTCGGCGCGGACGACTACGTCACCAAGCCCTACTCCACCCGCGAACTGCTCGCCCGCATCCGCGCCGTCCTCCGGCGCCGCACCGAGGAGCCCGGCGAGGAGCGGATCGTCGTCGCCGGCCCCGTCCGCATGGACATCGAACGCCACACGGTCGAAGTCGACGGCGTCGAGACCCCGATGCCCCTCAAGGAGTTCGAGCTCCTCGAGATGCTCCTCCGCAACGCGGGCCGTGTCCTCACCCGCGGCCAGCTCATCGACCGCGTCTGGGGCAGCGACTACTTCGGCGACACGAAGACCCTCGACGTCCACGTCAAGCGCATCCGCTCCAAGATCGAGAAGACGCCGAAGGAGCCGGTGCTTCTGGTTACTGTCCGCGGC
>NZ_PSWB01000036.1:0-34682 GCF_002931865.1 Rathayibacter sp. AY1C7
GGGGGTGGGCGGAGCATCTGCATCCGGAACGATCGGACCGGAATCGACGGCGTCCGGGGCAACGGGAGCAGCGGACTGCTCCGCTCCGCTCCCCGACGCCGCCACCAGCCGCACGTCGTCCGCGACGGCCTCCGCCTCCTCCGGGCCGGCCGCCGCGTTCAGCGCCGCGGCCGCCGCCTCCGCTCGCGCCAGGGCCTCGGCGGCCTCCGCCTGCAGTCGGCGGGCGGCCTCCAGGGCTGCGCGCGCCTCGTCCCTCGCCGAGGCGAGCCCGTCGTCGTCACTCATGGGCTCAGCCTAGGTCGGCGGCGCCGATCAGTCCTCGCGGACGTGCCAGGACTGTCCGTACCCGCCGTCGGCCTCGGGGCGGGCCATCAGCTCGAGGAACGGGTCGGCGCTGAACGCCTCCGGCCCGAGCACTCCGGCGCCGGTCCACACGCCGGTCGCGAGGAGCTCGAGCGCGACCACCGGGTTGAGCGCCGTCTGCCAGACCACGCACTGGGTGCCGTACTCGGCCATCGTCCACTCGTTGTCGCTCACGTGGTAGAGGTACACCTCGCGGTGGGCGCCGTCCTTCGTGCCGGAGACGAAGAGGCCGGCGCAGGTCCTGCCGGTCATCCGCGGGCCGATGCCGGCGGGGTCGGGCAGGGCGGCGGCGACGACGTCGCGCGGCGAGACCTCGACGGGACCGCCGGCCGAGCGGACCCGCAGGGGCTCGGTGCTGTCGAGGCCGAGGAGGTGGAGGGTGCGCAGGACGCCGATGAACTGCTCGCCGAGGCCGTACTTGAAGGTGACCTTCTTGGCGTCGAGCCAGCGCGGCATCAGCAGCACCTCCTCGTGCTCGACGTTCACGCACTCGACCGGGCCGATACCCTCGGGGAACTCGAACACCTCCGGCTCCGAGAAGGGGGCGGTGGTGTACCAGCCGCGGTCGCGCTCGAACACCACCGGCGGGTTCAAGCACTCCTCGATCGTGGTCCAGATGGAGAAGGACGGAGCGAAGATCTCGCGGCCGTCCGCGTCGTGCACGACGAGGTTCGCGCCGTCGCGCACTCCGAGCTCGTCGATCTCGTCGAAGAGGTGGTCGGAGGCGTAGCGGGCGAAGACGTCGGAGAGTCCCGGCTCCACGCCCATGCCCACCAGGGCGAGGCGGCCGCGGGAGGACCACTCCTCCGCCGCGGCGAACTGCTCGTCGCCGAGCTTGAGCCCCGTCAGCTCGTGGGGCTGCTCGGGGTGCGGGAGCGAGAGGCTCATCGCCATGTCGAGGTAGTCGGCCTCGGCGGCGAGCGCTCCGGCGAAGATCGTCGGGACGAAGCGCGGCTCGACGGCGTTCATCACGTGGGTCGCCCCGTGCGCGCGGGCGACGGTCTCGACGTTCTCGGCGTCGGAGGCGTCGATCCGCGCGGCGACGAAGCGGTCGTCGGCACCGTGCCGCTCCGCGATCCAGGCGACCGTGCGCTCGGCGCGAGCGAGGTCGTAGTCGCAGACGATGATCTGCTCGAAGAAGGAGCGGCGCGCGGCGATCTTCGCGAAGGCGTCGCCGACGCCGCCGGCGCCGACCAGGAGGATTCTCATGGGGACACCGTACCGACGGATCGCGTCGTCCACCATGCCGAGCACCGACGGAATCGGAGCGGAGCGCGCCTTGAGGCCACCGGATCCGTCACGGGGCGGCCCGCTCCCCCCGCTCGAGCAGGCGGAGGAAGCCGGAGAGGTGCCCGAGGCCGGTCAGCGAGGTCGGGAGCGAGGCGGCGAGCGCCGGCGAGTGCACCAGGTACGCCGCCCACTTCGCGCGCGAGACCGCGACGTTCAGGCGGTTGGGCAGGAGGAGGAACTCCATTCCGCGCGGGACGTCGGCCCCGGAGGACGCGGCGAGCGACACGATGGCGACCACCGCCTCCCTGCCCTGGAAGAGGTCGACCGTGCCGACCGGCGTCTCCTCGAGGCCCGCGGCGTCGAGGGCGGTGCGGAGGAGCCCGCCCTGGGCGTTGTAGGGCGCGACGACGATGACGTCGGCCGCGGTCAGCGTCCGCTCGCCGTGCTCGTCGGTCCAGGCGCGGCCGACGAGGGAGAGGGCGATCTCGACGACGCGCCTCGCCTCGTCCGGCGAGGAGGTGGTGTCGCCCGCGTGCTCGACCGGGACGGAGTGCACGCCCGGCTCGACCCCCTCGAGGTGGCGCACCTGCGGCGCCCGCGACCGCAGCGCGCCCTCGTAGGACAGCTCGGAGACGGCGTCGGAGAGCGCCGGGTGCATCCGGTGGGTCTGCGCGAGGAAGTAGCCGTACTCCGGCGGGAGGACGTCGTGCCCGTCGGCGAGCCAGCCGAGCGCCGACTCGTCGACCGGCTCCGGGTGCGCGCCCTGGCTCACCTGGGGCAGCTGCTGCGGGTCGCCGAGCAGGAGCAGGCGCTGGGCGGAGACGGCCGACGCGATCGTCGGGGCGAGCGAGAACTGCCCGGCCTCGTCGACCACCAGGAGGTCGAGCGAGCGGCGCGGCACGGTGACCGGGTTCGCGAAGGTCCAGGCGGTGCCGCCGATGACGCAGCCGCCGCCCTCCTCGAGGACCGCGGTGAGTGCCGCCGCGTTCTTCACCGGCGCCCAGGGCGCCGCCGCGAGCGCCTCGGGCGGCGTGCCGTTCTTGGGCACCTTCGCCACCCTGGAGGGATCGACGCCGCGGCCGACGACGGCGCTCAGCACGTTCTCGACCACCGAGTGCGACTGGCCGACCACGCCGATGCGCCAGCCGTGCTCGTTCACCAGCCGTGCGATCACGTGGGAGCCGACGTAGGTCTTGCCGGTGCCGGGCGGACCCTGCACGGCGAGGGTCGCCCGGTCGAGTCCGAGCAGAGTGGTGACGACCGCGCCGATCACGTCGTCGCCCTGCACCGGAGCGACGGCTCCTGGCGGCACGCGGCGGAGGACGTCGAGCGCCGGGTCGGCCAGCATCGCGGGCAGCGCGTCGAGGACCTCGCCGCCCCACTCCGCGATCGCCTCGGGCTGGGGCGCGGCGCGCGGCGGCGGCGCGGGGGCGAGGGCGACCGGAGCGTCGTCGTGCGGATCCTCCCCCGCCTTCAGGCCCTCCTTGAGGAGCAGGACGATCCGCTCGCCGTCGTCGTCGACCGCGAGGATCTCGGAGCGCTCGGAGGCGCCGCGCAGACCGGGACCGGGCGAGGGTGCACCAGGGGGCGCCGGGGCCTCGTAGACCAGGTACGGCGACGAGCCGGTGCCGAGCCGGCTGCCGGGAGCGAGCCGGCCGAGGATCCGCAGCTCGCGCGACTGCGTGCGGGCGCGCGGGAGCTTCGCCCAGTCGCGGACGACCTCGACCCGGTCGATCATCACGACGTCGCGGGTGTCCGCCCACTCGTCCAGCGGCTGCCGGAGGCGGTCGAAGTGCTCCTGCCAGAAGGTCTTGGCCTCGCGGCGGTGGTAGTCGATCGCCGCGCCGGCGAGGGCGAGCGCGGTCTGGTCGGCCGTGCGCTCGCGCGGCTCGATCCCCTCGACCTGCGCCAGCAGTGCGACCGCGACCGGGTGCGGCTCGCGGGGCACGGGGATCTCGACCTCGAGCAGCGGCGGCAGCTCCTCGCGCGGCGGAGCGAGCTCCAGGAGCCAGTCGCGCAGGCGGAGCGTGGAGCGGCAGTCGTAGGCGTTGTACTCGGCGACGAGGTCGAGCCCGCGCTGCCCCTCGACAGGATCGGCCCTCTGTGCGGCGCGCGCCTCCACGTACATCTCGATGCTGTCGGCGGCGTTCGTGACGCCGGACGCATCGCGCTCCTCCTCGCCCATGTAGAGCGGCTCCAGCTTCTTGAGCGAGTAGCTGCGCGAGCCCACGCGGAGCGCCCGCCGCACCACCGGGTACAGGTCGACCAGGACGCCGTCGCGCAGGAGCGCGTCGACCTCCTCCTCGCCGACCCCGTGGCGGAGCGCGAGCGAGAGCAGGTGGCTGCGCTCGTAGGAGGCGTAGTGGTAGACGTGCATCCGGGGGTGCTCGGCCCGGCGCGCCCGCAGGAGCGCGAGGAAGTCGAGGAGCGCCCGGCGCTCGGCCGCGAGGTCGTGCGCCCAGAGCGCGGTGAAGCGCTCCTGGTCGTCGACCATGCCGAAGAGGTAGTCGAGGCCCCACTCGCGGTTGTCCTCGGTGTAGAGCGGGTCGCCCTCGAAGTCGAAGAAGAGGTCGCCCGGATCGGGCGCGGGCAGCCCGGCGAGCACGGAGGCGTCGATCACCTCGACGGCCGGCACCGGCGAGGACTCCGACCGCAGCTGCAGCCGCGCCTGGGCGCGCAGGCCCTCGAGCGTGCCCGCGCCCAGCCCGGGGACGGGGCCGTCGTGCTCGGCGAGCGCGTCGAGGGTGAGGACGCCGGCCGCTGTCAGCTTCGCCCGCTGGTCGAGCCGCATCCCGGCGACGAGGATCGGATCGCGGTGCGCCTGGACCTCGGGCGCGCAGACCGAGCAGCGTCCGCAGGAGGGGTAGCGCCGATCGCCCCACTCCAGCGGCTCGTCGGCGGCGAGGCGCTCGTCGAGCACGGCGCGGAGCCGGGCGCGCTGCACCCGCTGGACCGGGGCGACGACGGCCAGCTCGTGGCTGGTGACGGAGCCGTCGCCGAGCACGAGGTGCACCTGCTCCCCCACGCGGATGCCGCGCGCCTGCATCTGCTCGGCGTAGGCGGCGAGCTGCAGCAGCGCCGGGATCTTCGCGTGCCGGGCGAGCTTGGTGTCGTAGACCTCGTAGGCGCCGTCGGCGGTGCGGAGGAGGAAGTCCGAGAAGCCCAGGAACTCGCCGTCGAAGAAGGTGGCCTGGTAGAGCACGTCGACCCCGGCGCGCATCGCCTCGACGGCGGCCTCGGCCGCCGCGGGGTAGCCGGCGGGCTCGGGGCGCTCGAACTCGAGCACCTCGTGCGTGCGCTTCAGCTCGGCGAGGAAGCGGTGCTCGTGCTCGTCGCCGAGTACCGCGGTGCGCTCGAGCATTCCATCCTTCTCGGCCTCGAGGCGCGGGGCGCGGCCCAGCAGGGCGTCGAACCGGCGGAGGACCGCCCACTCGCAGGCCGCCCAGTTCGACAGGTCGGTGGGGCTCGTGACCACGCGGCCGGACTCCAGGTACACGCGACTCCTTCCGCGACCACCGGGCGGCGATCGGCTCCAGGCTAGGGCGCCCCTCCGACACTCGTGCGGCTACGGCCACCACCCGCGCCGCTCCGGCTCCGCGTGGCAGGCTGGGCCGATGACCCGCGCTCGCTTCGAGATCATCCCGGCCGACGACATCGGCGAGCGCGCCGCACGGGCGTTCCCGGACCCCTCCGCGGTGACGCTGACCGTGACCAGTCTGCCGAAGCACGGGACCGAGCGGACCGTGGACTGCGCGGTCGCGCTGGCCGGGCGCGGGTTCCGCGTGGTGCCCCACCTGGCGGCGCGGAACGTCGAGGGCCGCGCCGCACTCGAGCGGGTCCTCGGGCGGATGGGCGAGGCGGGGATCGACGAGGCGTTCGTGATCTCGGGCGACGCGTCCTCGGCGGCCGGCACCTACTCCACGAGCCTCGAGCTCATCCGCGACGCCCGCGAGATCTCACCCGGGCTGGCCCTGGACATCGCAGGCTATCCCGAGGGCCACCCGCACCTCTCCGACGAGAGCATCGAGCGGCACCTGCGCGAGCGCGCTCCGTTCATCCGCTCGATCGTCACGCAGATGTGCTTCGACGTGGACGCGGTGGTCCGCTACGCCGATCGGCTCCGCGCGACGGGGATCACGGTCGATCTGTGGGCGGGCGTGCCGGGGCCGGTCGAGCGCTCGCGGCTGCTGACGCTGGGCGCGCGGATCGGAGTGGGCTCCTCGCTCGGCTTCCTGAAGCGGAGCACCTCGGTGGCCGGCGGGCTCCTCCGCGGACGCCGCTTCGACCCGTCCGCGTTCGTCGCGCGCCTGGAAGCGGCGGCGGGCGACCGCCTCGCGGGCCTGCACGTCTACACCTTCAACGAGCTCGACTCCCTCGCCGCCTTCGGCTGATCGGCGAGCCTCCGCGCTCCTCGGGCGCCGATCCTCGGGGCCTCGAAGCCCTCGCGCGGAGAGAACTGCGCCGGTCAGGTGGTGCGGCGGATCCAGATCGGCGGGTGCGGGAGCTCGGCCTCGGTGCGCAGGCGGCCGGCGAGCGGAGCCCAGACCACGAGCGCCACGCCGATCCCGAGCAGCAGGCCGCCGACGGTGTCGCTCAGCCAGTGGGCGCCGAGGTAGGTGCGGCTCGCCATCATCGCCACGGTGTAGAGGAAGCCCGCGATCCAGACCCACAGCAGCGGGAACACCAGGGCCAGCACCATCGCCGTCGTCGCCGCGTTGGCGGTGTGGCCGGACGGGAAGGAGCCGTAGTCGCTGGTGACGAGCATGTCGGCCGGGCGGGCGCGTCCCACCAGCTCCTTGACGAGCTGGGTGGCGCCCACGCTGACCAGCGCGGCGATCGCGTAGTAGAGCGCGGCCCACCGCCTGCGGAACACCAGCAGCACGGCGACGATGCCGAGCGGGATGAGCGTCGTGCCGACGAGCCCCGCTCCGACCGTGTTCATGACGAGGGCCGGGATGTCCCAGACCGGCGAGCGGTGCTCGACGATCTCGTCCATCCACTCCACGTCGAAGCGGAAAGCCGAGGTGGGGCGGAAGGCGATTAGCACGGCGAGGAGCACCGTGAGCAGGATCGCGAGCGACGCGGAGATCAGCGGCCAGCGGCGGGAGACCCGGTGGGCCGCCTCCTTCGTCAGCAGCCGGGCGGCGACGTCGTCGGACGGCACCTGCTCGCGCATCCGCGCACGCTGGACGGCGTCGGGGCGCGCGATTCCGGGCTCGGTCGACAGGCGGTCGTCGCGGTGATCCATCCGGACATGATGCCGTCACACGGCGTTCCCCCGCTGGGGGTTGCGGGGCGGCTCGGCCGACCGTTCGGAAGCCCGGCGTCCATGCGCCGGGTTCGTGGCACGGTTCGACCGGCCGTGCGGATGGCCGGCCTTCCCCCGCGGGGGTCTCGCGGCGCGGCTCAGCCGGCCGCGCGGGCCAGGCGGGCGGCGCGGAGGGCGTCGAGCCGGGTCGGCTCCGAGGAGCGGGCGAGGAGCCGCGCGGCGACGGCGCTCACGCGGGAGTCGTCCGAGGCGGAGGCCCGCTCGAGGGCGGCGGCCGCGTCGGGACCGGTGATCGAGCCGAGCGCCATCACGGCCGAGACCGCGAGCGCGGAGTCGTCGCTGCCGGCGGCCCCGTCCAGCGCGTCGACGGCAGGACGCGCGTCGTCGCCCAGGTAGCCGAGTGCGGCAGCGGCGTGACGCCGGACCGGCGCGGACCCCTCGCGGAGGGCCTGCTCCAGACCGGGGACGGCCGCGGCGCCGAAGGAGGCGAGGACGTCGGTGAGCACGTTCTGCGCCTCCGCGTCGTCGTCGCCGAGCAGGCCGAGCAGGACCGGCAGGGCGCGCTCGTCGCCGAGGCGGCCCAGCGCGAATCGGGCCTTCGCGGCGACGGCGGGCTCGGAGTCGGCGGCCAGCGGGGCGATGTCGTCGAGCGTCGCCGGGTCGAGGATCTTGCTGAGCACGTGCAACGCCTGCGTGCGCACTCGGGGCTCGCGGCCGAGCGCCTCGCGGGCGACGGGGACGGCGGCGGAGCCGAGGCGGCCGAGCGACCAGGTGAGCACGTCGCGGACGAAGAAGTCCGGCTCCTCCCACAGGTGCGCGGCGAGGGGCTCGGCGGTGGCGGGCTCGGCGAGCTCGCCCAGGGTCATCGCCGCACGGAGGCGGACGTCGCGGTCGGGGTCGGAGAGCTCGGCGAGCAGGGCGGAGGAGTCGCGGGAGGACATGGGAGGGGACTGTAGCAGCGGCGCTCGGGAGCGGATCCAGCGAGGGCCCGAACACCCGGGAGGAGCTGCAGGAGCGGGGCGTGCCGGACCGCCGGGACCCGGAGACGAGCGCTCAGTCCTGCAGCGCCGGGACGCTCCTCGGCCGGACGATCAGCCAGAGCGCCAGGATCGACACGGTCGCCGTCGCCATCATCACCACGGCCATCGGCACGGCCGAGCCGGCGCCGAAGACCCCCGAGATCGGCGACAGCAGTCCGGCGGTGCCGAAGTTGACCGCTCCGAGCAGCGACGCGGCCGTCCCCGCCTCCCGGCCGTGGTTGACCAGGCCGAGGACCTGCACGCACGGGAAGCTGAAGCCGCAGGACGCGATGAAGAACCACAGCGGGACGAGCGTGCCCCAGAGCCCCAGCCCGAGCACGTCGAAGAGGGCGATCAGGCCGGCGGAGGTGAACAGCGTCAGCGTCGTGATCGCGAGGATCCACTGCGGCCCGATCCTCCGGCTGAGGTAGGAGGACGCCTGCACGCCGAGGACGACGCCGAGCGAGTTCACGGCGAAGAGCAGCCCGTACTGCTGCGCGTCGAATCCGTAGAGGCCCTGGAACAGGAACGAGGAGCTGGAGAGGTAGGTGAACAGGCCGGCGAAGGTCATGCCCCCGATCACCGCCACTCCGAGGAACACGCGGTCGCTGAGGACGGCCCGGTAGCGCTGCACGAGCGAGCGGTGCTCGCGCTCGTGTCGGGCGGCGCGGGGCCGGGTCTCGACGACGAGCAGGCCGACGGCCGCGACGACCAGCACGCCGTAGGCGGCGAGGAAGACGAAGATCCCGCGCCAGTCCATGATCAGCAGCAGCTGCGAGCCGATGACCGGCGCGAGCACGGGCGCGAGGCCCGACACCAGGGCGAGCCGGGACAGCATCCGCACCAGCGGGCGTCCGCCGAAGAGGTCGCGGACCATCGCCATCGCGACCACGCCGCCCGCCGCCGCACCGGCTCCCATCAGGAAGCGGAAGACGCCGAGCGTGACGATCTCGGGGGCGAGCGCCGCGCCGACGCAGGCCAGGACGTGCAGCGAGGTGGCCAGGAGGATCGGCAGGCGCCGGCCGACCGCGTCGCTCCAGGGGCCCACGACCAGCTGGCCGAGCGCGAAGCCGAGGGTCGTGCCGGTGAGGGTCAGCTGGACCGCCGCCTCCGACACGTTCAGCTCGCTCTGCAGCGCGGGGAACGCCGGCAGGTAGAGGTCGATCGTGAACGGCCCGAGGGCGGTCAGCGAGCCGAGGACGATCACGTAGACGAGGCGCTGGCGGGCCGTCAGGGCGTCGCCCGGGTGGCGGTGCACCGGGAGGGAGGCGGTCGGAGTCGAGGCGGGAGTGGACACGGAGTGCCTTCCTGCGCAGGGCGCAGCGGGGTGGGAGGGAGGGGTGCGGCCGGTGTCGTCCTCGGCTCGGGAGCGGACCTCGTCGGCTCCACGCCGCTCGGTCGAATCAATTCGATCACGTGTCGGACAGTGGCGCCACCCCTCGGCCCGCCGTCGGGTCAGACCGGGTGGAGCGGAGTGCCGAGCGGGTCGGCGAGCAGGCGCTCGAAGGCGAGCTCGGCTGCGCCCAGCATGAGCAGATCGGCGCCGAGCTCGGTCCGCACGATGCGCACGGAGTCGAGCGCGACCCGGAAGGGGCCGCCGCGGCCCAGGCGCTCCTCCAGGAACCCCGGCGCGACTCCGATCAGCGCCCCGAGGAAGCCGCCCAGCACCACGAGCTGCGGGTTGAACACGTTGATCACGTTGCGCAGGGCGACCGCGAGGTGCCCGAGCTGGCGCTCGACCTCGGCGCGGACGGCCGGGTCCTCGGAGGCGGCGAGCGCCTCCTCCAGCCGCTCGCTCTCGTCGAGGCCGAGCACGGTGAGCAGCTCGGCGCGGCCGACCTCGGTCTCGAGGCAGCCGACGGCGCCGCAGTGGCAGTCGATGCCGGCGCTGTTGACGAGGGTGTGGCCGATCTCCCCCGCGTAGCCGTCGATGCCGTGCAGAGGCGCGCCGCCGACGATGACGCCGGCGCCCACTCCGCTCGCGCCGCCGTTGAGGTAGACGAGGTGCGAGACGTCGCGGCCGGCGCCGAGGACGCTCTCGGCGAGTGCACCGAGGTTGGCGTCGTTCGCCGAGAGGACGGGCAGGCCGGTCGCGTCCGCGAGCATGCGGGAGAAGGGCTCGTCGTCCCAGCCGAGGTGCGGGCCGACCCGGACGAGGCCGTCGGCGTCGCGGACGAGGCCGGGCACCGCGACGCCGATGCCGACCGTCCGCGTCTCCTCGGGCAGCTCGGCGAGCAGCTCGGCGACCGCCTCGGCCGCCAGACGGGCGGCGGCCTCGGCGGTGGGGACGGAGGCGGAGCGGCGGATGCGGCGGCGGACGACGGCGTCGACGCCGACCATGGCGACCGTGACGGCGTCGATCTCGGGGTTCACGGCGAGCGCGACGACTCCGGGATCGGCCTCGACGACGGGGCTCGGCCGGCCGACCTGGTTCGGTGTGGCGGGCTCGCGCTCGCGCACGATGCCGAGCTCCACCAGCTCGCCGACCAGCGCCGCGATCGTGGAGCGGTTGAGGCCGGTCAGGCGGGTCAGCTGCGAGCGGGAGCGGGGGCCGCCGCGGTGCACGAGGCGGAGGATCGCCGAGAGGTTGTGCCGCCTGACGCGGTCGAGGTTGTTGCCGCGCGTCGCGTGGTCGGGCATCCGCGGTCTCCTCTGCTTGCGGGGGTCAGCCTAGCCGGGGGCGGGGCCGGGGTCTCGAGGGGCGGGCTGCGCCCGCTGCTCGATCAGCAGGAGGGCGCCGCTCAGGCCTCGACCCAGGTCCAGGTGCCGGCCGGGCCGTCGACCGAGACGTCGCCGCCGGAGCGCGTCACGGTGAAGACCGTCTCCTCCCCCGTGTCGTGCGCGACGACCCGGACCGGCGTCGCTCCGTCCGGTCCCGGGAACACCCTCAGCTCGAGCCCGTCGAGGTAGTCGTACTCGGCCGAGTCCTGGCGGGCCCCTACCGGGATCACCGCGCCCTCGCGCACGTACAGCGGAAGCGAGTCGAAGCCGTGGTCCTCACGACGCCACTCCCCCGTCGAGACGATCCGCTCGCCCGTCCACCAGCTCGTCCACGTTCCGCGCGGGAGGTAGAACTCGACCGTGCCGTCCTCGGTGAACACCGGAGCGACGAGCAGGTCGTGCCCGAGCAGGTACTGCGTGTCGAGGTGGGCGGCGCTGCGGTCGTCCTCGAACTCGAGCGCCATCGGGCGCAGGATCGGGACGCCGGTGCTCGCCGCCTCCGCCCCCGCCGCGAAGAGGTAGGGCATCAGCGAGAGCTTCAGCCGGGTGAAGAGCCGGGTGACCTCCACGGCCTCCTCGTCGAACGCCCACGGCACGCGCACCGAGGAGGATCCGTGCAGCCGCGAGTGCGAGGAGAGCAGGCCGAACGCGAGCCAGCGCTTGAACACTCCGGGATCGGGCGTGCCCTCGAAGCCGCCGATGTCGTGCGCCCAGAAGCCGAACCCGCCCAGCGCGAGCGAGAGGCCTCCGCGCAGGGTCTCGGCCATCGACACGTAGGAGGAGGTGTTGTCCCCGCCCCAGTGCACCGGCAGCGACTGCCCGCCGACCGTGGCGCTGCGGGCGAAGAGGACCGCGCGGCCCTCGCCGAGCTCCTGCTCGAGCACCTCGTGCACCGCGCGGTTGTAGAGCTGGGTGTACCAGTTGTGCATGGCCTCGGGGTCGGTCCCGTCGGCCCAGACGACGCCCTCCGACGGGATCCGCTCGCCGAAGTCGGTCTTGAAGGAGTCGACGCCCTGGCGCACGAGGACGCGGAGCTTCTCCTGGAACCAGGAGGTCGCCTCCGGATTCGTGAAGTCGATCAGCGCCATGCCGGCGACCCACATGTCCCACTGCCAGACGTCGCCGGAGGCCGTTCTGAGCAGGTACCCCTTCTCGCGCCCCTCGGCGAACAGCGGCGACGCCTGCGCGATGTACGGATTGATCCAGACGCAGGTGTGCAGCCCGCGCTCGTGCAGGCGGGCGAGGATCCCCTCGGGGTCCGGGAAGGTGCGCGGGTCCCACTCGAGGTCGGTCCACTGGAACTCGCGCATCCAGAAGCAGTCGAAGTGGAACGCCGACAGCGGCAGCTCCCGCTCCGCGAAGCCGTCGATGAAGGAGTTCACCGTCTCCTCGTCGTAGCTCGTGGTGAAGCTGGTCGTCAGCCAGAGCCCGTAGCTCCAGGCGGGGACGACGGAGGGGCGGCCGGCGAGACCGGTGTAGCGCCGCAGCATGTCCTTCTTCGTCGGGCCCTGGATCACCAGGTACTCCAGCGCCTCGCCACCGACCGAGAACTGCACGCGCTCGACCGCCTCGGAGCCGATCTCGAACGAGACGAGGCCGGGATCGTTGACGAGCACGCCGTAGCCGCGGCTGGAGAGGTAGAACGGGACGTTCTTGTAGGCCTGCTCGGAGGAGGTGCCGCCGTCGGCGTTCCACACGTCCACCGTCTGGCCGTTCTTCACGAAGGGGCCGAAGCGCTCGCCGAGCCCGTAGACCAGCTCGCCGACGCCGAGGTCGAGCTGCTCGTGCAGGTAGGCGGCTCCGTCCGGTCCGGTCAGGTAGCCCTGCGCCTTGTGCCCGGACCCGGTGAGGCGCGTGCCGGTCGAGGTGTCCCAGAACTCCAGCGACCACGGAGCGCCCTGCCTGATCCGGACCTCGAGGTCGCCGGTGCGCAGCACGCCGCCGGACTCCGTCACCTCCGCCGCTCCGACGTCGCCCTCGGCCAGCTCGAAGCCGGGGCGCACCGCCGTCCCGCGCCAGTGCTCGATCCGCACCCGCGCGACCCCCTCGGCCGGCGAGGACACCGTGACCGTGAGCGCCGGCCGGTTGAGGACGTCGCCGCGGCCCTGGATGACCCGGGTCGGGGCGATCACCTCGAGCGAGGTGCCGTCGGTGCGGATGTCGTACGCCTCCTGCGCGAACAGGGGCGTGAATCCGGCCCGCGTCTGCCAGAACCCGTCGGTGAACTTCATGGGGGTGCCTTTCGATGGCGCGCCGGCGGATCCCGCGAGGGAGGCGCCGACGGAGGGAGAGAGGGCTACTTGACCGCGCCGGCGGTGATGCCGCGGGTGAGGGTGCGCTGGAAGATCAGGAAGAAGATCAGCGTCGGGAGAAGGCCCAGGAGGGCGCTCGCGCTGGTCGTGGTGACGTCCATGATCTTGTCGCCCTGGAGGCTCGAGATCGCGATCGGGACGGTCTGCGTCGCGTCGCTCACCAGGAAGACCAGCGGGATGAGGAACTCGTTCCAGGTCCAGATGAAGAAGAAGATCATCAGCACCGAGAGGGTGGGCCGCGAGATCGGGACGATCACCCGGGTGAGGACCTGCCACTTCGAGGCGCCGTCGAGAGCCGCGGCCTCGAGGATCTCCTTCGGGAAGGTGCCGTAGACGCTCGAGAGCAGATAGGTGCCGAACGCCGACTGGATGACGGTGAAGATGACGATGACCGACAGCTGGGTGTCGTAGATCCCGACCGCTTTGAACATGTAGTACAGCGGGTAGAGCAGGGCCTCCTGCGGGAGCATGTTCGCCAGCAGGAACAGGACGATGATCCAGCTCCGGCCGCGAACCCGGCCGATGCCGATCGCGTAGGCGTTCAGCACCGAGAGGGCGACGGCGAGGATCGCGACCGACCCCGAGATGAGGATCGAGTTGCCGAGCTTCTCGGGGAAGTCGACGCGGCTCCAGAAGGTCGAGAGGCCGTCGAAGGAGAGGCCGGTCGGGAAGGCGAGCGGGCCGTTCGCCGAGTACTCCGCGGGGGTCTTGAAGGAGTTGAGCAGGATCAGCAGCACCGGGCTGATGATCACGAGCCCGATCACCACGGCGACGGCGAGGATCACCCAGTCGCCGAGGGTGCGCTTCGTCGTGCCCTTCGCGGGCTTGGCGGGACGGGAGGACGAGAGGTCCGCGTCCTCCGTGCCGGCCTGGGTGAGGGGCAGGGTCTCGATGGCCGACATCAGCGGGCTCCTTCGCTGCGCTCGACGCGCTCCTGGGCGCGGATGAACAGCACGGCGAGGATCACGATGACGATCGTGAGCGCGGTCGCGATGGTGGCGCCGTAGCCCACCTGCTGCTTCTGGAAGAACTCGGTGTACGAGTAGTAGGAGGGGACGATCGTGGAGTCGCCGGGGCCGCCGCGGGTCAGGGCGTAGATCGGGCCGAAGACCTTCAGCGCGGCGATGGTGCAGGTGAGGGTGACCACGAAGATCTCGGGCCGGATGATCGAGACCGTGATCCAGCGGAAGCGCTGGAACCAGTTCGCCCCGTCGAGCTCCGCCGCCTCGTAGAGCTCGGGGTCCACGCGCTGCAGCGCCGCCATGAAGATGACGACCGGGTAGCCCAGCTGCACCCAGATCATCACGACCATGATCGAGAGCATCGCGGTGTCCGGCTTGCCGAGCCAGTCGTGCGCGAGGGAGCCGAGCCCGACGGCCTCGAGGATCGAGTTCAGCGCGCCGTTGTCGGGGCGGAGGATCCAGCCGATGACGATCGCGGCGATGACGGTCGGCAGGATCTGCGGGAGGTAGTAGGTGGCGCGGAGGAAGCTCGCCAGGCGCCCGCCGAACTTCTTGCCGACGAGATCGAAGAGGATCGCCGCGAGCAGGAGTCCGAGGATCGTGGGGACGATCACCATCGCGATGATCATGTAGACCGAGTTGAGGAACGAGGTCCAGAACTGGTCGTCGCCCATCAGCTCGATCCAGTTGTCGAGGCCGATGAAGATCGGCGGCTTGATGCCGCGCCAGGACGTGAAGCTGATGTAGACGTTCCAGATCAGCGGGATCAGCACGATGAACGTGAAGAGCACGAACCCGGGGATCAGGTAGAGCCAGTAGCCGCCGGAGCGCTTCTCGCGGGGCGGCGTCGTGGGAGGCGGCGCGCTCTCCGCGCGACGAGGTGCTGTCGTCGTCATGGGTACTCCTAGGTCGGACGGGGTAGTTGGGTGCTGCCGCGGGATGCCGCTCCGGTACGGAGGCGACGGCGTGTCGCGTACCGGAGCGGCATCCAGCGGGGGGGGGTGGAGGCTCGGCGGTGCTCGTGCGACCCCCTCGAGGGGTCGCCGTCACGTCCTCAGGTCTTCCGCTGCCGTTCCGCGCCTGCAGGAGCGGGGTAGGCCGCCTCGGCCGACGTCACGTGACGCTTCCGCGTCACGTGATGTCGGCGACTCCGTCGTCGTACTTGGCCTGGAGGTCGGAGAGCATGGCGGACTCGTCGGAGGAGCCGTTGATGAGCTCCTGCGTGGCGGCGACCAGGTCGTCGTAGAAGGTCGCGGTGGGCCAGTCGGGGTAGAAGGAGAGCTGGTCGCCGTCGACGACCGTCTTCCACTGCGAGAGCAGCGCCTTGCTCTTCTCGTCGGTGATGGCGCTCTCGTCGACGACCAGCGGGATGCCTCCGTTGTTGCCGATGAGGTTCTGGATCTCGGGTCGCATCGTGATGTCGATCCACATGTAGGCGAGGTCCTTGTTCTTCGCCGTCTCCGGGATCACCCAGTGGTTGCCGGCGGAGCCCATCGTGAACTCGGCGCCCGGGAAGAGGAACGTGTCCCACTCGAATCCGGTGATCTCGGTCTTGAAGCGGCCGAACCACCAGGAGCCCGAGAAGAAGATCGGGTACTCGCCCGAGATGAATGCCGTGCCCGCGTCCTCCGCCTTCAGCCCGGAGGCGTCGGCCGAGAAGTAGCCCTTGTCGACGTAGGTCTTCAGCTGGTCGGCCGCGTAGCTCCAGGCCGCGTCCTCGAAGTCGACCTCGCCCGTGTAGGTCTGGTAGTCGGTGATCCAGGAGCGGTCGGCCTTCAGCAGCGCGAGCTGGTAGAAGAGCTGCTGCAGCGGGTACTCGGCGCCGGCCTCGGCCAGCGGGGTGATCCCCTTGGCCACGAAGGCGTCGAGGACGGCCGTGAACTCCTCGTAGGTGGTGGGGACCTCGAGGCCGTTGGCGGCGAAGGCGTCCTTGTTGTAGTAGACGAAGGTGAACTCGCCGTAGTTGGGGATGCCGTACCAGGAGCCGGAGCCCATGATCCCGTTCTCGTCGTACTTCGCGGTGGTCTGCAGCGCGCCGGGGATCAGCGAGTCCCATCCGTAGAACTCGACCGCCTCGTCGAGGTTGGTGAGCAGGCCCTGGCTCGAGAGGAGTCCGCTGGTCGCGTTGCCCTTGTTGTACTCGACGACGTCGGGCGCCGAGTTGGAGTTGAAGATCTGGCTGGCGCCGGTGCGCAGCTGCTCGAAGGCCTTGAACTCGTACGCGATCTCGGCCCCCGTCTCCTGGGTGAAGATGTCGCGGGCGGCGAGCCAGGCGATGCCGCGGTCGCTGTCGGGCGTCTCGAAGTCCCACAGGGTGAGGGTGCGTCCGGCGCCGTCGACCGTGGTCGAGAGCGCGTCGGAGCCGGCGTCGGAGCCGCCACCGGAGCAGGCGGCCAGCGCGAACATCGCGCTGAGGCCGACTCCGCCGGCGAGGAGGTTGCGCCGGCTGAGACCGGCGGTCGGGCGGTGGAAGGCGGAGCGGGATCGGAGCGACATTGCGGTGGTTCTCCTTCGAACGGTGCGGTGGTGCTGCGGATGTGGTGCAGGGAGCGCTCTCTCACGGAGGCGCGGTGTCGAAGCGTTTCGACAGTGCGCAGAGCCGGAGCGGGCGGGAAGAGGGTGGAGGACTAGAGGGAGGCCGGCGCGGGAGTGCCGGACGGGACCGCCGGCACCGGAGCGCCGGTCGGAGCGACCGCGAGGGATCCGCGGTCGACGTAGGAGGGCGGGAGCAGCTCGACGCCGACGGTGCGGCCGGAGTCAATCTGCTGGAGGGTCCGCGCGACGGCCGCTCGGCACATCGCGTCGAACGGGAGGGGAAGACTGCTGGTGGGGACCGGGAGGGCGCCGCCGTCGTAGCTGGCGCAGGCCGCCAGGATCGACAGGTCGCCGGGGACGGAGAGGCCTCGCTCGAGGACGCGCTCGATCGCCGCCTCCGCCACGGGCTCGTTGCAGTGCAGCACGAGCGCGGTGGGCGGGACGGGTGCGGCGAGGATCGCGTCGATCGCGGCCTGTGCGCTCGGGCGGCCGATGTGCGGGCGCTCGACCGCGATCTCGACTCCGAGCGCTGCGGCCTCGGCGCGGAACGCCTCGTCGAAGCGGCGGACGAAGCCGGCGTTGCGGTCGGTGTAGGACTGCGGGTGCTCGAGCAGGCCGAGCGAGCGGTGGCCGAGCTCGGCGAGCCGGCGGACGCTCTGACGGGCGGCCTCGGCGAAGTCGAGGTCGACGCAGGCGAGATCGTGGGAGTCGGCGGGCACGCCGATGAAGGTGGCGGGGACCCCGGCCGCGCGGATCAACTCGGCGCGGTCGTCGTCGTCGTCGACGCCCATCAGGACGATGCCGTCGACGAGCGAGGAGGAGGAGACGCGCCCGATGCCGCTGGAGGCCTCGTCGGTGACGAGCAGCAGGACGTCGTAGTCCGACTCCCGGGCGCGCTCGAGCACCTCGGTGACGAAGCGCATGTGGGTCGGCAGGTGCAGCTCTCCGCGCATCGGGGCGGAGAGGGCGAGGATGTGGGTTCGCGCCCCGGCGAGCATCCGCGCTCCCGCGTGGGGCCGGTAGCCGAGCTGGCGCACCGCGTCGTCGACGCGCTGCCGGGTGGAGGCGGCGATCGAGCGCTTGCCGGAGAGGGCGTAGGAGACGGTGCTGATCGAGACTCCGGCAGCGCGGGCCACGTCGTGGATGGTCGCCATGGCTCCTCCTGCCGGACGTCGTCGTCGGTCGCGGTCGGGCTTCGAAGCGCTTCGACCGGTCGTGCTGGAGCGACTGTACGCACAGTCGAAGCGCTTGCGCAAGCGGTCCTCGCGACGACCTCCCCGGGCGCCGGCCCGCTCCGCGAGCGGTTCCGCGGCTCGGGCGGGCGGCACCCGCGAGGGGCCGGAGGGCGACGCGCCGGGCCTTCCGCTCGTTGCGCCTCCCGACCCTCACGGGATATGTTGGGCCCAACAACAATTCGGCGACGTCGCCGGAAAGGATTCGGATCCCATGTCCCTGACCCCCACCCGCGCCGACAAGTTCTCCTTCGGCCTCTGGACCATCGGCTACAACGGGACGGACCCGTTCGGCGGCCCGACCCGCGAGCCGCTCGACGTCGTCCACGCGGTCGAGAAGCTCGACGAGCTCGGCGCCTACGGCCTCACCTTCCACGACGACGACCTGTTCGCCTTCGGCTCCACCGACGCCGAGCGCCAGACCCAGATCGACCGCCTCAAGGGCGCGCTGGAGTCCACCGGCCTCATCGTGCCGATGGTCACCACCAACCTCTTCAGCGCCCCGGTCTTCAAGGACGGCGGCTTCACCTCGAACGACCGCGACGTCCGCCGCTTCGCGCTGCGCAAGGTCCTCCGCAACATCGACCTCGCCGCCGAGCTGGGCGCGAAGACCTTCGTCATGTGGGGCGGCCGCGAGGGCGCCGAGTACGACTCCGCCAAGGACATCCGCGCCGCGCTCGAGCGCTACCGCGAGGCCGTCAACCTGCTCGGCGACTACGTCACCGACAAGGGCTACGACATCCGCTTCGCCATCGAGCCCAAGCCGAACGAGCCCCGCGGCGACATCCTGCTGCCCACGCTCGGCCACGCGATCGCGTTCATCGACTCCCTCGAGCGCCCCGAGCTCGTCGGCGTGAACCCCGAGGTCGGCCACGAGCAGATGGCGGGCCTGAACTTCACCGCCGGCATCGCCCAGGCGCTGTACCACGGCAAGCTCTTCCACATCGACCTCAACGGCCAGCGCGGCATCAAGTACGACCAGGACCTGGTCTTCGGCCACGGCGACCTGCACAACGCGTTCTCGCTCGTCGACCTCCTCGAGAACGGCGGCCCCGGCGGCGTCCCGGCCTACGACGGCCCGCGCCACTTCGACTACAAGCCCTCGCGCACCGAGGACGAGACCGGAGTCTGGGACTCGGCCGCCGCGAACATGCGCACCTACCTGCTGCTCAAGGAGCGCGCCGCGGCCTTCCGCGCCGACCCCGAGGTGCAGGAGGCGCTGGCAGCCGCGAAGGTCGCCGAGCTCTCCACCCCGACGCTGAACGAGGGCGAGTCGTACGACGACCTGCTCGCGGACACCGCCTCGTACGAGTCGTTCAACGCCGACGCCTACCTCGGCGGCAAGGGCTTCGGCTTCGTGCGCCTGCAGCAGCTGGCCACCGAGCACCTGCTCGGCGCCCGCGGCTGACCCGCACCCTCTGAGCCCGCGGTCCGCCGCGGGACGACCTGAGACGGACGAGATCCCCTGCACCCGCACGGGATCTCGTCCGTTCTCCTGCATCCGGCCCGGTTCCGCACCGGACGCCCGAACCCGAACCCCCCAACGAAAGAGGACAGCGATGACGCTCGTCGCAGGGATCGACTCGTCGACCCAGAGCTGCAAGGTGGTCGTCCGCGACCTCGACACCGGCGCCGTGGTGCGCACCGGCCGAGCGAGCCACCCGGACGGCACCGAGGTCGATCCGGCCGCCTGGTGGGAGGCGCTGCAGCTCGCCCTCGCCGACGCCGGCGGGCTCGACGACGTCGCCGCGATCTCGGTCGGCGGCCAGCAGCACGGCATGGTCGTCCTCGACGGGAGCGGCGCCGTCATCCGTCCCGCTCTGCTCTGGAACGACACCCGCAGCGCGCCCGCCGCCGCCGCGCTCATCGAGGAGCTCGGAGCCGGGGCCTGGGCGGAGCGGACCGGATCGGTGCCGGTCGCCTCCTTCACCGCCACCAAGCTCCGCTGGCTGCGGGACGCCGAGCCCGAGAACGCCGCCCGTGTCGCCGCCGTCGCGCTCCCCCACGACTGGCTGACCTGGCGCCTGCTCGGCTACGGCCCCGACTCCGCCCGTGGTCCGCAGCTCGACGCGCTCACGACCGACCGGTCCGACGCGTCCGGCACCTCGTACTGGGGAGCGGACGGCTACGACCTCGACCTGCTCGAGCGCGCCCTCGGCCACCGCCCGCTGCTCCCCCGCGTGCTCGGCCCCTCGGAGGAGGCGGGCCGCACCGAGAGCGGACTCGTCGTCGGCCCCGGCGCGGGCGACAACGCGGGCGCCGCGCTCGGCCTCGGCGCCGGCCCCGGCGACGTGGTCGTCAGCATCGGCACGAGCGGCACCGTCTTCGCCGTCACGGACGACCCGGTGCGCGACGCCTCCGGGACCGTCGCCGGCTTCGCCGACGCGAGCGGGCGCTTCCTGCCGCTGGTCGCGACGCTCAACGCCGCGCGCGTGCTGGCCTCGACCGCGACCCTGCTCGGCAGCGACTTCGACGAGTTCGCCGCACTGGCGCTCGAGGCGGAGCCGGGTGCCGACGGCCTCGTGCTCGTCCCCTACTTCGAGGGCGAGCGCACGCCGAACCTGCCGGACGCGACCGCGAGCCTGCACGGGATGACCATCGCCTCGACCACGCGCCCGAACCTCGCCCGCGCGGCGATCGAGGGCATGCTCTGCGGACTGGCCGACGGCCTCGACGCCGTTCGCACGCAGGGAGTGGAGGCGCGGCGCATCCTCCTCATCGGCGGAGCCGCGCAGAACCGCGCCGTGCAGCTCGCTGCATCGCAGGTGTTCGACGTGCCCGTGCAGGTGCCGACGCCCGGCGAGTACGTGGCCGACGGTGCTGCCGTGCAGGCCGCCTGGGCGCTGACAGGATCGCGTCCGACGTGGACCGTCACCTCGGTGGCCGAGCCCGCGCCGGACCACCGCCCGGTGATCCGCGAGCAGTACGCGGCCGCCCGCGCCTGAGAATCCGGCCCCGGCCCTCATCCCGGGCCGGGGCCGCTCCGCAAGCCCCAGTGGACGGGGAGCGGAATCGCGCTACTCTCATTACTCAGCCAGCTGACTAATGGAGGAGCGACTTGACCGCCACACGAACCCCCGACCGCGCCGACCGGATCCGCCAGGTAGTCGTCGCCGTGAGCGCGGTGCTCGCCCTCATCGGCTCGTTCATCGGCTCGGGCGCCGCTGGCGGCACCCAGATCCAGAACGCGGCCGGCGGCGCCCTGACCGCGTCCTCGACCCCCATCGCTCCCGACGGCCCCGCCTTCGCGATCTGGAGCGTCATCTACACCGGCCTCATCGCCTACGCGATCTGGCAGTTCCTGCCCTCGCAGACCGCTCGCACCCGCCACCGCCGGCTGGGCTACTGGGCCGCCGCGAGCCTCCTCCTGAACGCCGCGTGGATCCTGGTCGTCCAGGCCGGCTTCCTGACGCTCAGCGTCGTCGTGATCGCCCTGCTGCTCGCCGTGCTCGCGCGCATCTTCGTGATCCTGCGGACCACCCGGTCGGCCGGAGTGGTCGACGCGATCGTGACGGACGGCACCTTCGGGCTCTACCTCGGCTGGGTGTGCGTGGCCACGGCCGCGAACGTCACCGCCGGGCTCGTCGGCGCGGGAGTCGGCAGCGCGGACGGTCCGGGCGCCGCGGTCTGGGCGGTCGTCGTCCTCGCCGTCGCCGCGCTCGTCGGACTCCTGATCGCGGTCACCGGCCGCGGCCGCATCGCCCCGATGCTCTCGCTCGTCTGGGGACTCTCCTGGGTCGCCGTCGGCCGCTTCGCCGGCGAGCTCGTCTCGGTCCCCGCCGGGATCGCCGCGCTGGTCGCCGCCGCCGTGGTGCTGGTGGTCACCCTCCTCGTCCGCGCCACCGCGGGACGCCGGGTCAGCGCCGCCTGACCCCTGCGCGACGAAGGCCGAGAGGCCGGGACAGCCCTGGTCCCGGGCCGCCCGGCCTCTCGGCCTCCGTCGTGGTGGCGGATCAGGTGATCAGCGTGTCGACGTACTCCCGGTTCTCGTCCATCCACGCGGCGAGGGCGGCGGAGCGGTCGTCGGCCCCGTCGTTGAACAGCGCGTTCTCGAGCGAGTAGAGCGTCTTCGAGTCCATCCGGAAGTCGCGGATCCAGCGGCTCATCGTCGGGTAGTCCGCGTCGAACGCGGCCGAGCCGAAGGAGTGGATCCCCTCCGCCTGCCCGAGCAGGCCCTTCGGGTCCTCGAGGTCCTTGACCGGGAAGGCGTCGTAGGCCCAGTGCGGGCGCCAGAGCGTGACGGCGATGTTCTCGCCCGCGGCGGTCGCGCTCGAGAGCTCCTGGAGCATGGCCGGCGTCGACGAGGTGAGGTAGTCCATCCCCTCCAGGCCGTAGCCGGGGATGACGTCCTCGGTCGTCGTCTTGTTGAGACCGGAGCCGGGCTCGATGCCGATCAGGCGGTTCCCGACGACGCCCGGGTCGGCGGCGAGCTCCTCGAGGGAGTCGATCGGGGCGTCCTCGTTGACCGCGATGGTCAGCTTCGCCTCGTCGTTCCACGCGCCCAGGTCGACGATCGAGTCGCCGTACTGCTCGACGTACCGGGCGTGGGTGAGCGGCAGCCAGGTGTCGAGGGCGAGGTCGTAGTCGCCGGTCGAGAGGCCCTGGAAGCCGGGGGCGACGTCGGCGTTCTGCAGGGTCACGTCGTAGCCCTGCTCCTCGAGCACCGCCTCCCACAGAGCGGAGACGGCGATCCCCTCGTCCCAGCCCTGGAACACGGCGACGGTCACGTCGGTGCGGTCGCCGTTGTCGACGGAGGCGGCGGTGGCGGGAGCGGCGAGGGTCGCGGCCCCGAGGGACGCGACCAGGCCGATCGAGACGACGCCGACGGCCGAGCGGGTCGCCACGACGGCGCGGCGGTTCTTCGCCCGGGCGACCCTCGCCGGCGAGGGCGAGCCCAGCGCGCCGGTCATCCGGTCGAGGACGACCGCGAGGATCACGACGGAGATGCCCGCCTCGAAGCCGAGCGCGACGTCGATCCGGTTGAGGCTCGCGACGACGTCGCCGCCCAGCCCTCCGGCGCCGACCATGCCCGCGATGACGACCATCGAGAGCGAGAGCATGATGACCTGGTTGAGGCCCGCCAGGATCGAGGGCAGCGCCAGCGGCAGCTGGATCTGCCGGAGGATCCGCCACTTCGAGGAGCCGAACGACTCCCCCGCCTCGACGAGCTCTGGGTCGACGCCGCGGATGCCCAGCTCGGTGAGCCGGACGCCCGGCGCCATCGCGAACACGATGGTCGCGACGATGCCGGGCACCACTCCGACCCGGAACAGGATCAGCGCGGGGATCAGGTAGACGAAGGCCGGCATCGTCTGCATCAGGTCGAGCACGGGCCGGATGACCGCGGAGGCCGTGCGGTTGCGCGCGGCGAGCACGCCCAGCGGCACGCTCAGCGCGATGGCGATCACGGAGGCGACGAGCACCAGCGCGAGGGAGTCCATCGCGTTCTCCCACTGGTCGACCCCCACGATCAGCAGGAGCCCCACGGCGGTGCCGGCCGCGAAGACCCAGCCGCGGACGGCGTAGGCCAGTACGGCGAGGAAGGCGACGATCACCCAGAAGGGCGGCGTGGCGAGGGCGAGGTCGACGCCGGAGTAGAGGGCGCCGAAGACGGTGCGCAGCAGGTCGAAGACCGGCTGGAAGGTCTGCGTGAGGACATCGACGGCACCCTCGGCGAGGGCGCCGAGCGGGAGGCGGAATCCGAGATCGGTCATCGTGCACCTCCGTCCGCCGCGAGGACGGCGTCGTCGACGGGGCCTCCGGTCGCGTGCAGGGTCGCGGTGACGACCTCGGTCGAGACGGTGGCGGGCGGCTCGATCACCGGGTGCTCGCCGGTGCGGGCGGGCACGTTGCCGAGCGCCGCGAGCAGGGTCACCCGCGGGATCGCTCCGAGCAGACGCCCGTCGGCGTCGACCACGGCGACCGGCAGCGCCGACTCGACGGCGGGCTCGATGACCTCGCTGAGGGCGGTGTCCGGACCGACGGTGACGACGTCGGAGGCGAGGACCGCCGAGAGGTCGCCGGTGCTCCGGCGCACCTGCTCGATCACGTCGCGGTCGCGGACCGTGCCCAGCAGGCGGCGTCCGCCGCCGACCACGAACGCGGCCGAGGTCTGCAGGTCGCGCATGCTCCGGAGCGCGGCGCGGGGACCGGCCGCCAGGGTGACCACGGAGCGGGCGGGCTCCATCACGGCGGAGGCGGTGAGCACGCGGGCGCGGTCGACGTCCTGCACGAACTGGGCGACGTAGTCGTTCGCCGGGTCGGTGAGGATCTCCTCCGGGGTGCCGATCTGGACGATGCGGCCGTCGCGCATCACCGCTATGCGGTCGCCGAGGAACATGGCCTCGTTGAGGTCGTGCGTGATGAAGACGATGGTCTTGCCGAGCTCGTGCTGCAGCTCGATCAGCTGCTCCTGCATCTCGCGGCGGATCAGCGGGTCGAGTGCCGAGAACGCCTCGTCCATCAGCACGATGTCGGTGTCGGCGGCGAGCGCCCGGGCGAGGCCGACGCGCTGGCGCATGCCGCCGGAGAGCTCGTCGGGCATCTTCTCGTGCCAGCCGGCGAGACCGGCGCGCTCGACCGCGAGCAGGGCCCGCTCGCGGCGCTCGGCCGCGGGGACGCCCTGGATCTCGAGCGGGTACGCGACGTTGTCGAGCACGGTGCGGTGCGGGAGGAGCGCGAAGTGCTGGAACACCATCGACACCGACGAGCGGCGCACGCGGCGCAGCTCCGCCTCGGAGACGCCGGTGATGGTGGAGCCCTCGATCAGGACCTCGCCCGCGGAGGGCTCCTGGAGCCCGTTCAGCATGCGGATCAGGGTGGACTTCCCGGAGCCGGAGAGGCCCATCACGACGAAGATCTCGCCGCGGCGCACGGTGAAGGACGCGTCGATCACCGCGGCCGTGCCGAGTCCGGCGAGCTCGCCGCGGTCGGCGCCCTCGCCCAGTCGGCGGACGACCTCGTCGGGCTTCCGGCCGAACACCTTGAAGAGGTGGCGGGCCTCGAGAGCGGGGGTCGCGGGATCGGCGCCCGCCTCGCTCCGGGGCTCGCTGATGGTCTGCTGGTTCTGGTGCACGTACACTCCGTCGGCGCGCAGGGACGACGCCCTGCGCTCATCTCGTGGTGCCGGGTCGGGAGCGTGGGACAGCCGTGCGTCGAGCCTCCGCGTGCGTCCCGCCGCTCAGCGCGGCAGGGGGTGGAGGCGAGAGCGTCCGAGGCGGCCTCGGGGCCGCCTCCACTCCCGTTGACCGTACGATCGCGGCGCGTCCTGGGGGACGCCGTGCGAGCGCGGACCGGTTCATCGGGGCCCGTGAGGACCGCCGACCACGGTAGCCGCGGAGCCGCCGAGGGGCAAACGTCGGACAATTGCGGGGGCGGGTCCAGGGGTGGCGGTGAACCGATCAGCGCAAGTGAAAGTGCTGGTCGGAGCTGGTTTCCGGACTGTTGCGCGATCGTTACCGTGGTGGCGCGGCCGGCGGCGCTCGTTCCGGCCGGTCTCCATCCGCCGCTGCTCGACCGGCGAGGAGGCCCCGCAGCTCAGACAGTGGTCTCGCCCGCCGGGCCCGAGGGGGCCGCCGCGCCGACTCCACTGACGGGCTCGCCCTGCCAGGACACGAGCGTCCACGCGTCGCCCGAGCCCTCGAGGACGACGACGCCGGTGTTGTCGAGCAGGTGGTCGGCGATGAAGCGCGCATCGAGGTCGAGGGAGCGCAGACCCGCCCAGCAGCGGATGGCGGCGCCGTGGCTGATCAGCGCGACGACCTCGTGCCCGAGCGCCTCCGCCTCCGCCACCACCGCGTCGTAGCGCGCCGCGAACTCGTCGCCCGTCTCGCCGCCCGCCAGCCGGATCGACGTCTCGCCGCCGGCCCAGCGGAAGACCGTGCCCATGTACTCCTCGACCGCCGCGTCGTCGCCGCGCATCTCGAGCCCCGCGGCCGCGACCTCGCGGATGCCGTCGCGCTCCATCGGCTCGAGCCCGAGGGCCGCGGCGAGAGGGGCGGCCGTCTCGTGGGTGCGGACCATCGTCGAGACGAGCAGCGCGCCGATCCCCTCGCCGGCGAGCCGACCGGGCAGTGCCGCGGCCTGGGTGCGGCCGAGGTCGGTGAGCCCGGGTCCGGGGATGCGGGTGTCGAGGAGCCCGGCGACGTTGGAGGGGGTCTGGCCGTGGCGGATCAGGAGGAGGCGCATCCGCCCACGCTAACCGCGGAGGCTGGGCTTCCGGGGCGCGCGGTCGCGCTCGCTCCCGCCGTTGTGCGGCGAGTGCGGCGCTGTCACGATGTGCGGGGACGCTCCCGGACCGGGAGCCGCAGACGGACGGGACGGGCGGACTTGGCCTCCGAAGACGGTTTCTCGAAGGACGAGCGCGCGGCGATGAAGCAGCGCGCGGCCGAGCTGCGGGCGGAGGCGAAGCGGCAGAAGAGCGCCGACAAGGCCGACGCCGACCGCAGGGACGCGGAGGCCGCGATCGCCGCGATGACCGACGAGGAGCGGCCGATCGCCCAGATGCTCCACGAGGTCGTCGGCGAGACCGCCCCCGATCTCCTCCCGAAGACCTGGTACGGCTTCCCCGCCTACGCGCGCTCCGACGGCAAGGCGATCGTCTTCTTCCAGCCCGGCGCGAAGTTCGGCACGCGCTACTCGACCCTCGGCTTCCAGGACGGCGCCCAGCTCGACGACGGCACGATCTGGCCGACCGCCTACGCGCTCGTCTCCGCCGACGCCGAGACGCGCGCCGCCGTCACCGAGCTGGTCCGCCGCGCAGCCGGGGCCTGACCCCGTGGCGCACGTCTACGACGAGATCGACGAGAGCCTCTCCTCCTGGATCCACGAGCAGCCGATGTGGTTCGTCGCCACCGCGCCCCTCGCCGCCGACGGGCACGTCAACATGTCGCCGCGCGGCCACGACTCGTTCTCGATCCTCGGCCCGCGGCGGGTCGGCTGGGTCGACTACACGGGCAGCGGAGTCGAGACGATCGCGCACCTGCGCGAGAACGGGCGCGTGTGCCTGATGTTCGCGTCGTTCGGATCGCGTCCGCGCATCGTCCGCCTGCACGGCACCGGCTCCGTGCACCTGCCCGGTTCGGAGGCGTTCACCGAGGTCGCGGAGCAGCACCCCGAGCACCCGAGCACCCGCGCGGTCGTCACCGTCGAGCTCACCCGCATCAGCGACGCGTGCGGCTGGGGCGTGCCCGTGATGGAGCCGGTCGGCGAGCGCGACCTGCTCCTCCTCCAGGCCGAGAAGAAGGGCCCCGACGGCATGGCCGAGTACCGCGCCACGCGGAACGCGGTCAGCATCGACGGGCTGCCGGGCTACCCGCTGGACTGAGCGGGCGGGAAGCGGCCGCAGCGCGGCGCGCACGAGCACGCCGACCGGCTCGAGCAGGGTCTCAGTGATGACGGCGAGCGGCTTCGACCCGGTCGGGCGGGAGTCGACGGAGAACCGAGTCCTCGTCATTCGTCAAGTCCTCGACCGCTGACCGCCGCTCAGCACGACCAGACGTGCATCACGGTCCGTCCCCCGTTCGGGAACCCCGGGTCGATCGACGTGTTCGTCGTCGGTGCGGGTCTGAAGCGGGCGCTCCTCGCGGGGACGATGACCGGCGGCCTCGTCGACGGGTACACCGCCGCCGTCTCAGGGAGATCGCACAGCGCGACGGGACCGGTTCGCGGAAGCACCCACGAGGACGCTTCGCACACGTCCCCAGGGGATGTACTCCTGGGACCAGTAGTCGGCCCGGATCTTCAGGAGGGGCCCTTCGACGGTGGCAGTCACCGTGATGGAGCGAGGGTCCCGGAGGGTTCCCGCGATGCGTGTCTGCGGGGTCCTCTCGAGCTCGCTCGACAACTGCTCGGGAGTGATTCGCGTCGGGAGGGACGACCGCGAGCAGCCGCCGGCATCCACCGGAGGAGCATTCGACGGTCCCGCTGACGAGCTCGCTCCCCTGTGGACGGTCGATGGCCGAGGCCGCCAACCGCGCTGGTGAGGCTCATCCATGGGTCGGGACGAGAGCGAGCTCCGGGGAGCTCCGGCCGATCCCAGGAGGGGCGGACGTGGAGCGCGGCTGAGGCCTGCTCGATCGACGGTCGGATCGGACGGCGTCCCTACCATCGGCCCCGCAGAGATCCCCTGGCCGATCCGCCCGCCGCTACCCCCGCTCGTCGACGGCCCGGATCGAGAACAGCTCCTGCGGGGTGCAGTCGAGCGCGTCGCAGATGAGCGTCAGCGTCGTGAAGCGGATCGCGCGGGCGCGGTTGTTCTTGAGGATGGAGAGGTTCGCCATCGTGATGCCGGTGCGGGCCGAGAGGGCGGTGAGGGTCACGCCGCGCTCGGCCAGCACTGCTCCGAGGTGGCAGTCGATCCAGTGCCTCTCGTCGTCGGCGGGCTCAGACAACGCCGTCGACGTCCCGTTCGAGCTTCGCGCCGGCGCGGAACGCCGCCGTCAGGGCGAGGGCCACCACTCCGGCGAGCAGGACGGGGACGGGCCACTGCGGCAGGTTCGTCCCGATGGCCTGGTAGTCGCCGCCGAGGAAGGCATCGCGCTGCTCGTCGGTCACCCGGCCGGCGGCGAACAGCAGGCCGATGCCGGAGCTGAGGTACAGGCCGGCCGCGGTGTCGGCGAGGCCCTGCGCCACTCCTCCGATCAGCAGGGCGAGGCTCAGACGGCGCCAGTTCGCGAGGACGAAGGGGTCGAACGGGCGTCCGGCCGCGATGCCGCGGAGGACCCGCAGGAGGAAGACCGTGGCGAGGACGATCGTGACCGCCTGGAGGAGGCTCGGCAGCGCACCGAGCAGGCGGAGGGAGAGGGCGGCGTCGGCGAGCGTGGGCGCGGTGCCCTCGCGCGGCTCGGCCTGCAGCAGCTGCGGGAGGCTCCGGAGCGGGAGGCGGCCGTCCGCTCCCCCGAAGACCAGCAGGGTGCGCCCGGTGGTGACGGTCCAGGTCTGCAGGAGCGCGGTGAGCACGGAGAAGACCGCGACGATGAGCAGGACCGCCCTGGCCACCCGGAACACGCGCGGACGCTCCCGGACCGGTCCGCTGGGGATGACACTCGTCATGGCGTGCTCCTTATCGATCGTCGATGTTATCGAGTATCGATACTACGCACGCCGGTCCGGCGATGTCGACCCGCGGAGCCCCGCCGACCACGGAGACGGCGGGAGGGGTGGTTGCCCGGGGCGAGGAGCCCGATCTAGCGTGGAGGGATGTCGGATGCGAGGGAGCGCGCCGCCCGGTACCGGGCCGGCGCCGCGGGCGAGGAGGAGGCGGAGCAGCCCGCCCTGCCGGAGGATCCGCTCGAGCGGGCCGCGTTCGTCGAGACGGCGATCCAGCTCGCGATCCGCCGCGGCGACTTCGACGACCTGCCGGGATCGGGGAAGCCGCTTCCGGACCTGGGCGCGGCCCACGACCCGGACTGGTGGATCCGCCGCAAGATCGAGCGCGAGAACCTCACCGGTATCGGCCCGGCCGCCTTCCTCCTCCGCGCCGAGGACCGCGCGCTCGACGAGCGCCTCGACCGCCTGCACCGCGAGGAGGAGGTGCGCGCCGAGCTCGCCGACTTCAACACGCGGGTGATCGAGGCGCGCCGCCAGCTGCTGGGCGGTCCGCCCGTCGTCACCCCGCTCCGGGACGTCGACGAGGAGGTCGCCGCCTGGTCGCAGCGGCGCGCCGATCGCGCCGCCGAGGCCGAGGCCCGGGCGGCCGCCGAGCCGGAGCGGTCCCGCCGCTGGTGGTCGCGGCGGCGCTGACGTCCCCGGAAACCGGACAGACCTGCCCCTCCCACTGGGGTCCCGCCCCGGGAAACCGGGCCGGAGCGCGCCTCCGAATCATGCGTACACATCAAGTCGACCGGAGTCCGCATGCTCACCGCCACCACCCCCGCACGCCTCCCGAGGGCCCGCACCTCGACCCTCGCCGCGCCGCCGCTCGCACTGCTCGAGCCCGACTCGGACCGGATGCTCGTCATCCGCGCCGCGGAGGGCGACGACCGCGCGTTCGCCACCATCGTCCGCCGCTACACCGCGCTGCTCCGCGCGACGGCCGCCCGCACCCTCCGCAGCAGCGCCGACGTCGACGACGTGGTGCAGGAGACGTTCCTCGCGGCGTGGACCCACGTGGACAGCGTGATCGACGGCGAGACCATCGCCGGCTGGCTCGTCACGACCGCCCGCCGCCGCAGCGTCGACCGGCTCCGCTCCAGCGTCTCGCGGCTGCGAGCCGAGCTGGACGACGAGTTCCCCGCCTCCGCTGCCGACGACCCGGAGCACGCCGCGCACTGCGGATCGCTCGCCGCCGACGCCAACCGGGTGCTCGCCGCGATGCCCCCGGCCCAGCGCCGCTGCTGGGAGCTGCGCCAGCTGGAGCAGTGCAGCTATGACGCGATCGCGCACGAGCTGGGGCTCACGACCTCGACCGTCCGCGGACTGCTCGCCCGCGCCCGCGGGACCCTCCGCACGGAGCTCGCCCACTGGCGCTGATCCGCGCTGCGGATCTCGGCGCAGGAGACCGGGCGGGGGCCTTCAGCGCAGGAGAACCGGCCCCGCGCCGATCCGCACCCGGAACAGCGAGTACGGGTACGTCCGCAGATCCGTGCCGCCCTGGTAATCGGCCTGGCGGTGCAGCTGGTTCGCGGTGACGTACAGGTGCTCGTCCGTCGCGATCGACATGGTGTCGGGCCAGAGCAGCCGCTCGTCGTGCACGATCGTCTCCATCGTGCCGTCGGTGCGACGGCGGACGATCGCGTTGTTCTCGTAGCTCGTGGCGTAGAAGCGGCCCAGCGCATCCGTCTCGAGGCCGTCCGCTCCCCCGCCCTTGTCGCCCTCGTCGACGACGGTCGCCGCGACGTCCTCGTCCGGCACCGACCGGTCGACCAGGGCCGCCGTCGCCACGCTGAACCAGCGGCGGGAGGCGAGCGGGCAGTACCAGAGGCGCTCGCCGTCGGCCGAGATCGCGATGCCGTCAGCGCCCATCGTCACCGGCTGCGGGTCGCCGTCGGCCGGGCGCTTCATCAGCACGCGGCCCTCGGCCATCGGCACGAGCTCCGGAGGAGTGAGCGCCTTCGTGCTCGGGTGGTCGTGCAGGCGGCGCCAGGCGGTCCCCGCCTCGAGGTCGACGACGATGATCCCGTTCGGGCCTGAATCGGCCGAGTCGGTGATGTAGGCGATGCCGCGCCGCAGATCGAAGCGCACGTCGTTGAGGTAGGTGGTCGGCAGGGCGACGTCCGGCTCGAGGACGATCACCTGCTCGACGGTGTCGGTCGCCAGGTCGACGCGGACGAGCTTCGGGCCGCCCTTCTTCGTCGGCTCGAACATCGGGCTGCCGGTGTCGAGGATCCAGAGCCGGTCGGCCGGATCGACGACGATGCTCTGCACCGATACGAGGGCGCCGGCGTCGTCGACTCCCGACGGCGTGTTCCAGGCCTCGTCCGGGTAGGGCACCGCCGCTCCGTCGACCAGCTCCACGACCGTGGCCGGGACCTCGTCTCCCCACTTGGGGAAGTTCACGAAGATCCGCCCGGTGTGCGAGACGCTGACGCCGGTGGGCATCGGCCCGCTGGTGAAGGCGTGCACGAGCTCCAGCTCGCCGAGCGGCTCGTCGACCGGGCGCGTGCTGCGGGTCTCGTCGGTCGGTCCCCAGAATCCCATGGTGCTCTCGCTGTCCTCCCGCCGGCGCGGGCTCGTGGCGGTCTCGGTGCCGGTCGGGTGCGGAGTCGGTGCCCGCCGCGACCGGTGCTCCTCATCCTGCGCGTCGGCGCCGGTCGGCGGGGAGGAGGTGGCGGAGGAGGCGGCGAGCGCCTAGCATCCGGCCGCAGCGGGCGACCCGGGAGCCGCGACCGAGGAGGCGGAGGAGGACCGGCCCGCGTCCGACTTCGGCACGGCCTTCGCGAAGGGGCTCAGCATCGAGACGAGGCAGTGCCCGGTGGAGCGGGTCGCCTCGGCGGCCGCTCCCGCCGCCCGCAGTGCACCGCCCCCCGCCGTCGCGCTCACCCGCTGGTCGGCGGATCGACGGACCACTGATCCGCCGGCCGTCCGCTTCCGGACATGACCGCTAGAGGGCGTTGCCACTGCGGCCGCTCACCTGCCACGGTCGCAGAGCGACCGACGACGGTCCACCGATCAGAAGGACCGAGGCCCGCTCATGGACGACTCCTCTTCGACCGAGACCAGCACGAGCGAGATGACGCCCGAGGTGCTGGCCGCGTTCAGCGACGCCTGGACCCGCCACGACCTCGAAGCGCTGATGAGCCACATGACCGACGACTGCGTCTACGGCGCGTCCGTCGGCCCCGAGCCCGGCCGCACCTGGACGGGCAAGGAGCAGGTCCGCGAGGGATTCGCGCTCATGCTCGCCTTCGACACCGGACAGGAGCGGCACGAGGAGGGGGCTCCCCTCATCTCCGGGACGCGCGGCGCGGCCACCTGGTCCTTCACCGGGACCGGCCCCGACGGCCGACCCCAGGTCACGCGGGGCTGCGACATCTACGAGTTCCGCGGCGGGAGGATCGCCCGCAAGGACGCGTTCCGGAAGGTCTACCGGGCGGACGAGGAGTAGTCCGCGTCGTCCTCCCTCGCGCAGCGGAGCCGGAGCGGCGTCCTCGTACCGGGTGGCCCCGCGCCTGCCCGCGGAGCTGATCGCACGGCTGGCCACGTCGGCGGGCAGCTGGGTCGTCGGGCAGGTGCTCACGACCGACGGCGGGTTCAGCCTGTGACCGGAGCGGCGGCGCAGCGGCTCCGGACCTAGTCGGAGGCGACGGCCCGCACGATCGCGCGGGCGACCTCGAGCACCTCGCGCTCGTGGCTCAGGTGCACCTCGTGCACCGCTCCGGGCCAGGACAGCAGCGGCGCGTCCAGGGCGGCGGCGACGCGCCGATGCGCGCGATGCAGGGAGGACCCGGGCCGGCGGTCCGCGGTCACCACGGCCGCGGGGACGGCGGGCAGCTGAGACTCGTCGAAGCCACGCGCCACCTGCTCCAGACCGGCGGCGGCGGAGGCGAGCCCCGGCAGGTCGACGTCCGCCATCGCGAGAGCGGCCGCGCGCGCGGCCGGGCTCATCGCGTGGCGCCTCGCCGACCGGGCGGCGCTCGTGCGCAGCAGCGCGGACAGCGCTCGGCCGAGCCCCGGCAGTCTCGAGAGCGTCGCCGTCGCCCGGGCCGTCCGCTCCACCTGACGCGCCAGTGCCGTGTCGTTGACGGGCGTCGGGTCGAGGAGCACGAGTCCCGCGACGTCCTCGGGATGATCGCGAGCGAGCAGCATCGCGACGGCACCGCCGAGACTCTGGCCGATCACGACGACCGGACCTGTCCCGAGGCCGGCCAGCACGGCGTGGACGGCGTCGGCGGCGTCGGTCAGTCCGCCGGCGACCTCCGACCCCGCTGTGCCCGGTCTGTCGTAGAGGACCACCCGGCAGCCCGGATCGACGATCAGGCCCTCGACCAGCCCGGGGAAGAACCCGTCGACGGCCTCGCCCCCGCCCGGCAGGAGGAGCACGGCCTGCCCGGACTCACCCCGCACCTGCAGCATCCGGCGAGCCTAGCCGGGGAGCCGTCCGGCGCCGACGACCGGCGCGGCCGGGCCCGGGGATGATGGGCGCATGGGAACTCGTGGGGCCGGAGTGCTGTGGGTGGTGAGCGCGCTCGCCTACGTCGGAGCGGAGGCGGTCGCCGCGTCCGCGTTCCCGGGCTACAGCTACGCACGGAACTACATCAGCGATCTCGGCGTGCCCGAGGTGGGCGTGTTCCAGGGGCGCGCGATCGACTCGCCGCTGCACGCGGTGATGAACGCCGGATTCCTCCTGCAGGGGGCGCTCTACCTCGCCGCCGCCGTCACGACCGTGCGGGCGGCGCGGGGCGGATCGCGGGGGCTGTTCCTCTCCCTCGCCGTGGTCTACGCCGTGGGCATCGCCGTGGTGGGCCTCGTGCACGGGAGCAGCGCCAGTGCGCAGAACGGGATCGGCGGCCTGCACGTGGTCGGCGCCGCGATGGCGATCGTCGGCGGCAACGCGGCCTCGATCGTCGCCGGTGCCGCGGCCCGGCGCGGCCGCGCCCCGTGGGCGCTCGGGACGGTCGGGATCGTGCTCGGCGCGGTCGGCCTGCTCGCGCTGCTGATGCTGCAGGTCGACACCCGCGTGCCCGGCGTCGATCTGCTGCCCGACGGCGTCTGGGAGCGCGCCTCCGTCTACGCCGTCACGGCCTGGCAGCTCGCGACCGGCCTGCGGCTGCTCCGGCGGCCGGAGGTGCCGCGGCAGCCGCGGCCTCCTCAGACCGCGGGCAGCGGCGCGCAGGTGCGCAGCGCCGTGCACCGGCTCTTCCAGCTCGGGATCCGGATCCCGGAGGCCCTCTCGGTCGTCGTGTTCGACGACAACCCGTGGAGTGAGCTGGTCACCCCGCCGCTCAGCGTCGTCCGTCAGCCGATCGACATGCTCGCCCGTCACAGCGTCGAGCTCGTCCTCGCCCGCATGCAGGGCCGCCTCCCCGACGCGCCGCAGCACATCGAGGTGCAGGCCGACCTCGTCATCCGCTCCAGCTGCGCCGCACCCCCGCGGCGCTGATCCCCCTCCCCCCTCCGAAAGGCACGCCATGTCCGATCCCGTCGTCGTCACCGCGATCTTCACTCCCGCCGAGGGGCAGCGCGACGCGCTCGTCGCCGCCCTCTCCACCGCCATCGCGGAGGTGCACGAGGAGGAGGGCTGCGAGCTCTACGCGATCCACGACTCGCCCGACGGCACCATCGTCATGCTAGAGAAGTGGACGAGCGGCGACCTGCTCGACGCGCACGGCGCCGGCGAGCCGGTCGTCCGCCTCAACGCGGCGATCCGCGGACTCGTCGCCCATCCTCCCGTCGTGACGCGGCTCGTCCCGATCCCGGCCGGCACCTCGCAGCAGGGCGAGCTCTAGCACCCGGGGGCGGGGCCGCTCCGGATCCGGATCGCGCGCCTCCCGCCGGAAACGCGCGCGAAACAGCGGAGGCCTACGGTCGGGAGCGACCCCGCCGCCCCGGCCAGCAGCGTGAACGCGACGACGTAGCCGACTCCGACCACGACGTACCAG
>NZ_PSWB01000037.1:0-27053 GCF_002931865.1 Rathayibacter sp. AY1C7
CCGAGACCGCCGCGAACGGGATCGTGGTCAGCGTGCCGTTCGCCGCCGGAGCGACGTTCTGCGCGGTGGTCGGCTTCCAGGTGCCGTCCTCGGCGCGGTAGGCCACGCTCACCGACGCCAGGGTGCCCTCGGTGTTGGTGAAGGTGAGCCCGGCGACGCGGTGCGCCTCGGTGTTCGTCAGCGTGAACTCGGCGCTGCCGGCGAAGGTGCCGTCGGTCCAGGTCGACCAGGGGGTGCTCACGTTGCCGTCGCAGGCGTTCTTCGCGGGGAGGGTCGCGTACTTCGTCTGGCTGAACGACGCCGAGACCGCGGCTCCGGGGACGCGGCAGACGTTCGTCGGCGGCGCGGTGCCCCAGATCTGCACCTCCGAGACCGACTGCCACGTGTTCGCCGCGCTGGTGAGGTGCAGGCGGAGGCCCGTGGTGTCGGGCAGGGAGGACAGGTCGAGGATCGCCGTCGGGGCGGATCCGGTCGCCGCCTGGCTGAGGGTGGTGGCGACCGAGGAGGTCGTCCATGCGCCGTTCACCTGGTACTCGACCTCGATCCTCGAGGGCCAGGTGGCGGTCGCACCGTCCTTGTAGGTGCTGACCGTCACCGAGTCGAGGTTCTGCGCCGCGCCCCAGGAGAAGGAGAGGCGGCTGTCGCGCGGGTAGCCGGCCGAGGACCAGTCGTCCCAGCCCTTGCCCTTGACGTCGCCGTCGATGAGCTTGCCGACGAGGTCCGTGCGGCTCGAGACCGCGACGGACGCTCCGGGAGCGAGGTTCGCGATGCCCGGCTCCGCCACCTCGATCGTGCGGGTGAAGCGGCGGCCGGAGGAGAATCCGGCGTCGGCGGCGAGCGTGCCCGTCACCCGCACCGTGCCGAGCTCGGCGGGGCCGGGGGCGGCCCAGGTCACGGCGACGTCGCGGGTCGAGCCGTTGCTCGCGACCGAGACAGTCGAGGGGAGCGCGGCGGCGATGTCGGCGCCGCGGCGGACCTGCTTCGGCAGACGGGCGTCCACGACCGACCAGACGCCGTCGCCGACCCCCTTGTCGTCCCAGTAGGAGAGGTTCCAGCCGGATCCCCAGCGCGCCGGGTCCTCTTGAGCGGGGTTCCGCATCTCGAGGCGGCCGTTCTCGCCGACCGTCATCGGGAGCCAGACGTAGGTCGAGTCCGACTTGCCCTCGTTCCACCGGTCGCCCATGTAGACGTACTTCCCGGGAGCGAGCGTGAGGACGTTCGTCGACTGCGAGCCGAAGGTCGTCTTGCGGGAGTCGCCGATCGAGAGCAGGCCGTCGCCGCCCTCCGGGATCGCGTTGTAGGCGACGTTCTCGTCGGCGTCGCCCTTCTCGACTCCGCGGGTCCACGCGCCGAGGATCGAGTCGGCGGTGTAGTAGGTCTGCGGGTTCGGCGCCCAGCCGGTCGCCCCGGAGGCGATCGTGTAGTACTTGCCGCCGTTGGCGAAGATCGCGGGCGCCTCGAGGTGTCCGCACTCCTTCACGATCTGGAAGTCGGTGCCGCGCACCGGTGCTCCGGCCGCACCGTCGGCGAAGACGTAGGGGTAGGTTCCGTCGGCCGAGTACTGGTTCGCGTCGAGGGTGTCGGTCGTGGTGGTCCGCTCGACGTTGGTGTAGTCGGCGTCCAGCTTCGCCACGTAGAGCGAGTAGTTCTCCTCGGAGGAGTAGGAGATGTACGCGGTGCCGTCCTCGTCCTGGAAGACGGTCATGTCCCGGGCCTGCCCGGGCACGGCGGAGGTGGTGCAGGCCTTGTAGTCCGTGCGGTTGTAGAGGCGGTAGACGCCCTGGAGCGTGAAGGGCCCGGTCGGGCTGTCCGAGACGGCGACTCCCGCCATCGAGCGCGCATAGGTGCTGCCACCCGGGGTGATGCGGCCGTCGGAGTGCCACCACATGACCCACTTGCCGGTCTTCTCGTTGAAGAGGACCTTGGGGCGCTCGAAGATGGCGGTGTTCGGCGAGGCCTGCGTCGTGTCGAGGTGGTAGTCGAGCTCCGCGATGCGGTCGGCGCGAGGGGCTCCGGAGTCGTCGACGGTGTCGTAGAGCGCGTCGAAGTAAGGGGCCTCGAGGTCGGCCGGAGCCGAGACGCTGCGGAGCGCGGTGCCCTTGTTCTCCCAGTTGTGGCCGTCGGTGGAGCGGTAGACCGCGACTCCGGGGCTGTTCCAGTAGCCCTTCGTGCGGTCCTCGCCGTACCAGTACTGGACCTGCTGACCGCCCTCCTCGACGGTGACGATCTGGCCGCCGTGCGCCTGGATGTGGCGGCCGTCGGTGTCGTACCAGTAGGGCTGGAAGTAGCCGGCCGCGGTGCTGCCCGGGTCCTGGACCGCCGGGTAGTCGGTGTAGGTCACGGGCGTCGAGGTGCGCGGCACTCCGTCGTCGGGATCCGTGGCCACGGCGGCCGAGGCCGACTGCGCTCCTGTGCCCAGGAGTGCTGCGACGAGCAGCGCGGCCACCGCCGCGGCGGCCGTTCGTGGTCGAGACGTCATGCTGTGCTCCTTTGCACCGGGGACTTCGCGCATGTTCACGCAAACATCAGGCTTCCACGGGGCTCTGATGACGTCAACATCCGAATCCATTCGGTCGCCGGATACCGACGGCTGCGCGGGCCGATCCTCGCTGCTCGACCTTCCGGCGCGAACGCTCCGCCCGGTTGGAGGGCGCGCTCCGCGAACCGTCGATCATCCGATGCCGCCCGAACCGCGACCGCCCCCGGGCCGGAGGGCTCGAGGGCGATCGGACGTGCGGTGCGGCCTAGCCGCCGACCGCCTTCCGGATATCGATCTCAGGGCTGCGAGGATCTCGCGCGCTCGAGGATGGCCGCGATCACGGCGGACTTCGCCTCGGCGTAGTCGTTCCCGTCCTCCCAGCGCCGGAGGAGGAGAGACGCCTTCGTGCTGCGGTAGAGCTCGCGGTCGGCCGGGTCGGTGCGCAGCCGGTCGCGCAGGAGGAGGTACGCGTCGATCGCGGGATGACCCTCCTCGTAGATGTGGACGTGGGCGTCCCGTCCGGGCGTGCGGATGAGCCGGTGCCCGGGCTCGCGGGTGCGCAGGACGTAGCCGGCCGCGAGCAGCGGCGCGACGTGGTCCTCCTCCGCCGTGACGTCGGGCACGACGACGAGCACGTCGACGATCGGCTTCGCGGGCAGGCCCGGGACGGAGGTCGAGCCGATGTGCTCGACCCGCACGCCCGGGACGGCCTCGAGGATGCGCCGCCGGTGCTCCTCGAACACGGCGGACCACTCGGGGTCGTGCTCGTGCAGGGCGAGCTCGAGCGGCTCCGGTCCGCCGACGAGCTCGACGGAGACGACGTCGGGGCGGCGGGGGGAGCGGTGCGGAGTCACCGGGTCATCCTGCCAGGGGTGCCGCAGGGCGGGTGCGGTTCACTGGAGCGGTGAGCACCCTCCTCGTCACCGCGCACCCCGACCGCGACTCCCTCACCGCCGCCCTCGCCCGGCGGCTGCGGGACGAGCTCGGCCCCGACGGAGTGGAGACGGCCGACCTCGACAGCGAGGGCTTCGACCCGCGGTTCGGCGCGGCCGACCGGGACCGCTACCGCGGTGTCGGCCCGGTTCCCGACGACGTCCTCCGCGAGCAGCGCCGGCTCGACGGCGTCGACCACCTCGTGCTCGTCTTCCCCGTCTACTGGTGGTCGATGCCCGCGCTGCTGAAGGGCTGGATCGACCGCGTCTTCCTCGCCGGCTGGGCCTTCGACATCGACCCCGTCCACGGCACGCAGCGCAGGCTCGGCGCTCTGACCGTCCACCTCGTCCTCGTCGCGGGGGACTCCGCCGGGACCTACGAGCGGCACGGCTACGAGCAGGCGCTGCTGACGCAGATCCAGCACGGGATCATCGACTACTGCGGAGCCCGGCGCGGCGCAGCCGTCTTCGTCCACGAGTCCGAGCGCGAGGACGACGCGAGCCGCAGGGCGGCGGTCGAGGACGCGGTCGAGCGGACCGTGGAGGCGATCAGGGCTGATCCGCCTGCAGCGCTCCAGTGACGAGGGCCTGCACGAGGGTGTCGGCGTCGTAGTCCGGATCGTGGGCGGCGCCGATGCAGAGGTTGCCGATGCCCTTGAGGAGCATGTAGCCGCTGAGGCTCGACGCCGGGATCCGGGCGGGTCGTGCCGCCTCGAGCAGGTCGCCGCAGACGGGGACGAGCCGCTCCACGAAGTAGGCGTGCAGGGCGTCGGATCCGGCACTGTCGCCCTGGAGCGCACCGGCGAGGCCGTGCTTGGTCACCAGGAGGTCGACGAAGTGGGCGACCCAGGCCCGGAGGGCGGCCTCCGTGGTCGCGCTGTCGGCGAGCAGCCGTGGGCCCGCCTCCGCGCAGGCCTCGACCTGGTGGCGGTAGACGGCGACCACGAGCTCCGAGCGGGTCGGGAAGTGCCGGTAGATCGTCCCCATGCCGACGCCGGCCTCCGCAGCGATCTCGCGGACCGGCGCGTCCACGCCGGAGGCCACGAACACCGTCGCCGCGGCGGCGAGCAGAGCGTCGCGACTCGTCCGCGGTCGGCCGGGCGTGCGGGGCGCACGGTCGCTCATCGGTTCTCCTTGCTTGTCGGAGCGGCGCTCCGTAATGCCTCCGAGCGCAGCTCCACCACGTTCCGGAGCAGTGCTCCGCAATGTTCCGGAGCAGCGCTCCGACGATTGTGCCAGAGCGCCGCCACCCAGGAAGGACCCTCGTGCCCACTCCGCTCCTCGACTCGTCGACCCCCGGTGAGCACCGCCCGATGCGCGGTCCGCACGGCCGAGCGCGACCCCTCTCGATCCGTCGCGAACGGCCCGTCGTCGAGGGGCGGACGGGCCGTTCGCGACGGATGAGCGGAGCGGGTCCTGCCGTCAGCGCGGGGCGCGCAGCCCGGCGAGCGGGCCGTCGTGCAGCGGCTCCGTCTCCCAGCGGACGCGGGCGGTGCGGTCGGGAGCGAGCTCGACGTGCAGGCGGTGCGGGGTCTCGAGGAACACGACGTCGACCAGCACGCTGTCGCCCGAGGGTCCGGCGCTCGCCGCGAACGGCCCGTCGACGGTCCAGGCTCCTGCGCCGGGCGTCACGGCGAAGCGCTCGTCGCCCTCGATCAGCGCGAGCGTCCAGCCGCCCTCGTCGGCCGTCACCTCGACGGCCTCGGGCCACGATCCGACCGGCGTGTAGCTCCCGGTCGCGGGGGAGGCGCCCTCGAGCGGGCGAAGGGCGAGCTCCGACAGCCGGTCGGCCAGCCGGGCGTCGGCCTCCGCCGTGGACCCGCGGCCGACGGCGGGGAGCAGGTGCTCCCAGGCGAGCGCGAGCAGCGTCTGCGTGTCCGAGGTCTGGCCGGTCAGCGCGATCACGAGCTCGTGCTCGGGCACGATCAGGCTGAATTGCCCGTACGCGCCGTCCGCGCGGTAGCCGTGCAGCGACCGCCAGAACTGGAAGCCGTAGCCCTGCTGCCAGTCCGGTCCGCCGTCCTCGTGGGTCGGGACGTGCGCGCGGGACGCCTCGGCGACCCACTCCGGCGAGAGGATCCGCTGGTCGCCCCAGCGCCCCTCCTGCAGGTACAGCAGTCCGAGTGCAGCGGCCGCCTCGGTGGTGGCGTGCAGCCCGCTGTAGCCGAGCTCGCGCCCCGAGTCGTCGCGATGCCAGGCGACCTCGCCGATGCCGAGCGGATCGAGCAGGCGCGGGCGCAGGTAGTCGGTCAGCGACTGCCCGCTCACGCGCTGCACGATCGCGGCGGCGGCGAAGGTGCAGGGCTGGTTGTAGGCGAAGACGCTGCCCGGCTCCTGCTCCGGCGGGAGGAGGAGGAAGCCGCGCACCAGGTCGACCGGGTCCCTCTCCTCGGCGCGGTCGATCGTCTCGGCGGAGTGGCCGCTCGCCATCGCGAGGACGTGGCGGACGCGGATCGCACGCGAGCGCGGGTCGGTGATCTCGTCGTCGAGCTCGGGGAAGTACGAGAGGACGGTGGCGTCCAGATCGACCGGGCCCTCCGCGACCGCGAGGCCGACGGCGGTCGCGGTGAAGCTCTTGCTCAGCGAGTAGAAGAGGTGCAGCCGCTCGGCCGAGTACGGCGCCCACCAGCCCTCGGCGACCACGTCGCCGCCCTGCACGACCATCAGCCCGTGCAGCTCGACGCCGGGAGCGGCCTCGACCCCGTCGACGAAGGCCAGCACTCCCTCGGCGTCGACGGAGCGGGCGGACGGGGTGCTTCTCGGCAGTGAGCGCGTCATCCTCCGATGCTACGACCGGGGCGGCGCCGCCTCCGCCCGGGGGCAGGGGCGGCGCCGCCTAGGCGGTCGGCTCGGCGGGGAAGGGGCCGAGGCCGAGCAGGAAGCGGAGGATCGCGTCGGCCGGCACGCGCAGGGCGGGGCCGGAGCCGAGCTCCCACTCCGCGTCGGTCGGAGCGAGGGTGCGACCGCGGACGGCGGCGCGGATCGCGAGCGGCGCGCGCTGCAGGCGGTCCAGGGCCACCCCGCCGGTGATGCGGGAGGAGAGGGCGAGCGGCTCGGGGGAGAGGGCGAGCTCGACGCGGACGACCTCGACCAGCTCGGCGACCGAGCGGGGACCGGCGCCGGCGCGGCGAGCGGAGGCGAGAGCGGCCAGGGCCGGGGCGATCTCGGCGGCAGGGGGAGGGGAGGAGGCCTCGCGGGCGCCCATCCGCGTCGCGAGGCGCTGGCCGGTGCTGCTCGAGAGCCGCACGACGAGCTCTCCGAGCAGGGCGTCCCGGGAGACGGCACTGGCCGCCTCGCCTTCCGTGGTGGAGGGCGAGGCGGCCAGGACGGCGAGGCGGTCGAGCCTCTCGGCGACGAGGGGGCGCCAGTCGTTGCTGACGCCCGTCTCGTCGACCGAGGGCCCGGTGCTCAGCGGCAGGAACCGCGACCAGTCGGGCACGACCGCAGGGCCTAGCGTCCGCCCGAGCGGCGCTTGTTGTAGACGTCGAAGGCGACCGCGAGCAGGAGCACGAGGCCCTTGACCGCCTGCTGCCACTCGATGCCGATGCCCATGATCGACATTCCGTTGTTCAGGACGCCGATGATGAGGCCACCGATGATCGCGCCGCCGATGGTGCCGACGCCGCCCTGGACCGCCGCGCCGCCGATGAACGCGGCCGAGATGGCCTCGAGCTCGAAGCCGTCGCCCGCCTTCGGGCCGGCGAGGTTGAGTCGCGCGGTGAAGACGAGGCCGGCCAGCGCCGCGAGGACGCCCATGTTGACGAACAGCCAGAAGGTGACGTTGCGGGTCTTGATGCCGGACAGCTCCGCGGCGTGCAGGTTGCCGCCGATCGCGTAGACGTGGCGGCCGAAGACGGAGCGGTTCATGACCACGCCGTAGATCAGGACGAGCACGGCGAGCACGATCAGGGTGACCGGGATGCCCTTGAAGGTGGCCAGCGCGAAGGAGAAGGCCGCGATCACGACGGAGACGAGGACGAGCTTGGTGACGAACCAGGCGCCCGGCTCGACGCTCTGCGCGTACTTCTGGCGGCCGCGGCGGGTGCGCACGGACTGCACGGCGAAGGCGACGATCGCGAGCGCGCCGATGACGAGCGACAGCGGGTCGAGGTCGGTCTCGCCGAACAGGTCGGTGAGGAAGCCGTTGCCCAGCGCGCGGTACTCGGTCGGGAAGGAGCCGATGTTCGCGTTGCCGAGGACGACGAGCGCCAGGCCGCGGAAGATCAGCATGCCCGCCAGGGTCACGATGAACGCCGGGATTCCGACGTAGGCGATCCAGAAGCCCTGCCACGCTCCGACCAGGGCGCCGATGAGGAGGGAGAGGATGATCGACAGCCACCACGGGAGACCCATGTTGACCGCGAAGACGCCGGAGATCGCTCCGACGAACGCCGCGACCGAGCCGACCGAGAGGTCGATGTGCCCGGCCACGATGACCATCACCATGCCGATGGCGAGGATCAGGATGTAGCCGTTCTGGACGATCAGGTTCGAGATGTTCTGGGGGCGGAGGAGGATTCCGCCGGTCATCACCTCGAACAGCAGCACCACCACGATGAGGGCGATGAAGATGCCGTTCTTGCCGAGGTCGCCCAGCACATGGCTGAGGCGCTTCGTGAAGGCGTTCTCGGTGGGCTTCACCTGCGCACCGGCCGCGGTGGACGGTTCGTTCTGCAGATCGGTCATCGTTGCTTCTCCTGGGTCATGAGGGTGAGGACCGCCTCGGGCGTCGCCTCGGCGATGGGCAGCTCGCCCGTGATCCGGCCCTCCGACAGCGCGTAGACGCGGTCGCAGATGCCGAGCAGCTCCGGCAGCTCGGAGGAGATGACGATGATCCCCTTACCCTGCGCCGCGAGCCGGTTGATGATGGTGTAGATCTCGTACTTCGCACCCACGTCGATGCCGCGGGTGGGCTCGTCGAGGATGAGGACGTCCGGGTCGGAGTAGATCCACTTCGACAGGACGACCTTCTGCTGGTTGCCGCCGGAGAGCTTCCCGGTCTTGGCGAGCACGGTCGGCGACTTGATGTTCATGCTGCCGCGGTACTCGTTGGCGACCTCGAACTCGCGGTTGTCGTCGACGAGTCCGCCGCGGGCGACCTTGTCGAGCGACGCGAGCGAGATGTTCCGCTTGATGTCGTCGATGAGGTTGAGGCCGTAGTGCTTGCGGTCCTCGGTCGCGTAGGCGAGCCCGTGGGCGATTGCCTCCGAGACGTTGCGGATCTTGATCTCCTTGCCGGCCTTGAAGACCTGGCCGGAGATGCGGCTGCCGTAGGAGCGGCCGAAGAGGCTCATCGCGAACTCGGTGCGCCCGGCGCCCATGAGCCCGGCGATGCCGACGATCTCGCCGCGGTGGACCGACAGGTTGACCTTGTCCACCATGACCCGGGACGGGTCCTGGGGGTGGTGGGCCGTCCAGTCGACCACGCGCAGGATCTCCTCGCCGATGTGCGGCGTGTGGTCCGGGTAGCGGTGGTCGAGGTCGCGGCCGACCATGTCCTTGATGATGCGGTCCTCGGTGACGTCGTCGTGAGCGATCGTCTCGATGGTCTTGCCGTCGCGGATGACCGTGACGGTGTCCGCGATCTTCTTGATCTCGTTCAGCTTGTGGCTGATGATGATCGACGTGATGCCCTGCTCCTTGAGGTGCAGGATCAGATCGAGCAGGTGGTCCGAGTCCTCGTCGTTCAGGGCGGCGGTGGGCTCGTCGAGGATGAGCAGCTTGACCCGCTTGGAGAGCGCCTTCGCGATCTCGACGAGCTGCTGCTTGCCGACTCCGATCTCCATGATCTTGGTGGTCGGGTTCTCGCGCAGACCCACGCGGGCCAGCAGCGCCGCCGCCTCCTGGTTGGTCTTGTTCCAGTCGATCAGGCCGCCGAAGCCGCGCACCTCGTTGCCGAGGAAGATGTTCTCCGCGATGGAGAGGTAGGGGCTGAGGGCCAGCTCCTGGTGGATGATGACGATGCCCTTCGCCTCCGAGTCGCGGATGCTGGAGAACTGCATCACCTCGTCCTCGAAGACGATGTCGCCCTCGTAGGTGCCGTGCGGGTAGACGCCCGACAGGACCTTCATCAGCGTCGACTTGCCGGCGCCGTTCTCCCCGCAGATCGCGTGGACTTCGCCGCGCTGTGCGTTGAGCGTGACGTCCTGGAGCGCCTTCACGCCCGGGAACGTCTTGGTGATGCCGCGCATCTCGAGGATGTTCGAGGTCACGCCGCCTCCCTTCCTTCGTAGTGGGGGAGGGCGCCCAGTGGGCGCCCTCCCGGGGTGTTCCTTCTCGGGTGAGGAGAGAGGACTAGCCGTTCACTTCCGCGTCGGTGTAGTAGCCGCCGTCGACGAGGACGGACTGGATCTGGTCCTTGGTGACGATGACCGGCTCGAGCAGGAAGGACGGGACGACCTTCTTGCCGTTGTCGTAGGTGTCGGTGTCGTTGACCTCGGGCTCGGTGCCCTCGAGCACGGCCTGGGCCATCTTCACGGCCTCCTTGGCGAGCTCGCGGGTGTCCTTGTAGATGGTCGCGTACTGCTCGCCGGCGATGATCGCCTTGACGGAGTCGAGCTCGGCGTCCTGACCGGTGATGATCGGGAAGTCGGAGCCGACGGTGTAGCCGGCGTCGGTCAGAGCCGAGATGATGCCGCGGCTGAGGCCGTCGTAGGGCGAGAGGACGCCCTGGACCTTGGAGCCGTCGGAGTACGTCTTGGTGAGGATGTCCTCCATGCGGCTCTGGGCGACCTCGCCGTCCCAGCGCAGCGTGGCGACGGTGTTGAAGTCGGTCTCGCCGGACTTCACGACGAGCGTCTTGTCGTCGATGTACGGCTGGAGGGTGTCCATCGCGCCGTTGAAGAAGAACGTGGCGTTGTTGTCGTCGGGGCTGCCGGCGAACAGCTCGACGTTGAACGGGCCGGCGGGGGCGTCGGCGGCCTTCGCGCCGGTGAGGTCGGTGAGACCGAGGCCCGCGAGGAGCGAGGTGGCCTGCTGGACGCCCACCTTGTAGTTGTCGAACGTGGCGTAGTAGTCCACGTTCTCGGAGTCGCGGATGAGGCGGTCGTAGGCGATGACGGGGATGTCGTTGGCCTTGGCCTCCTCGAGCACGCTCGTGAGGGTGGTGCCGTCGATCGAGGCGACGATCAGGGCCTTGGCGCCCTTGGTGATCATGTTCTCGAGCTGCGAGACCTGGGTGGGGATGTCGTCCTCGGCGTACTGCAGGTCGACCTTGTAGCCGGCCTCCTCGAGCTGCGACTTGACGTTGTTGCCGTCAGCGATCCAGCGCTCGGACGACTTGGTCGGCATCGCGACGCCGACGAGGCCGCCGTCGCCGGATCCCGAGCCCGAGCCGCCACCGGTTCCGGAGGAGCAGGCGGCGAGGGAGAGGATCATCGCTCCGCCGGCGATGCCGGCGATGAGAGCGCGCTTCATTGTGGTCACTGTGATTCCTTCGTCATTGAATGCAGTGGATGCAGGGCCGCCCTCGGGATCGGGGCGGAGATGTGATGCCATGTGAGCGATCACATTGCGTCATGCTAGACCCGACGGCGCCGTTCGTGTCAACGCGCACGTCTCGACTCGGTAACGGGACACCGGCGGCCTCGCATACCGCGTCGTCCGCTCCCCGACCGCTCGTGTCAAGGGTCCCCGGCCCCGGAAGGGAGCCGGAGCCGTCGGCGTTGCGTTCAGCACTGTCGAAAGGACGCACACCATGACGAAGACCTGGTTCATCACCGGCGCCTCGAAGGGCTTCGGCCGCGAGTGGGCCGAGGCGGCGCTCGAGCGCGGCGACTCGGTCGCCGGCACCGCCCGCCGGATCGAGACCCTCGACGCCCTCGTCGAGGAGTATCCGGACACGTTCCTCCCGCTGACCCTCGACGTGACCGACCGCGCGGCCGGCTTCGCCGCTGTGCAGGCCGCGGCCGAGCGGTTCGGCCGGCTGGACGTCGTGATCAACAACGCCGGCTACGGGCACTTCGGCATGATCGAGGAGCTCACCGAGGAGGAGGTCCGCGCGCAGCTCGAGACCAACGTCTTCGGCGCCCTCTGGATCACCCAGGCCGCGCTGCCGATCCTCCGCGAGCAGGGCTCGGGCCACATCGTCCAGGTGTCGAGCATCGGCGGCATCAGCGCGTTCCCCTCGATCGGCGCGTACCACGCGTCGAAGTGGGCGTTCGAGGGCTTCACCCAGTCGCTGGCCGCCGAGGTCGCCGGCTTCGGGATCCACGTGACCCTCGTCGAGCCCGGCGGGTACTCGACCGACTGGTCCGGTCCCTCCGCGTCGCGCAGCGAGCCGATCGCCGCGTACGACGAGGTCCGGGAGGCAGCGAGCCGACGCCCCTCCGCCGCTCAGCAGGGCGACCCGCGGGCCTCGCGCCTCGGGATCCTCGCGGTCGTGGACGCGGACGAGCCGCCGCTGCGGATCTTCTTCGGGCGCGCGCCGCTGGGCATCGCGACGGCGGACTACGAGTCGCGCCTCGAGACCTGGAAGCGCTGGAACGACGTGTCGATCGCCGCTCACGGCGAGTGATCCCGGGCGGTCGCGGCGCGAGGGCGTCGCGGCCGCCGGTCAGCGCGAGGCGGTGACGCTCGCGCTCCGGGGGACGGCCGTGGATCCGCGGACGACCAGCTGCGGAGCGATCGGCGCCGCCTTCTCCGGCCGGTCGCCCTCGATCAGGCTGAGCAGCGCGGCCACGCACCGGCGTCCGAGCTCCACGAAGTCCTGGCGGACGCTGGTCAGCGGCGGCCAGTAGAACGCCGCCTCGGGGATGTCGTCGAAGCCGATGACGCTGACGTCCTCCGGCACGCGGACCCCGCGCTCGTGGAACGCGCTCATCAGTCCGAGCGCCATCTGGTCGTTCCCCGCGAACACCGCGGTGAAGTCGAGGAAGCGCGAGAGCTCGAGGCCCACGCGGTGGCCGCGCTCGGCGCTCCAGTCGCCGAGCAGCGGCGGGCGCAGCGGGATCGAGCGGTGGTCGAGCTCGGCGAGGTAGCCGCGCATCCGCGCCTCGGCCTCGATCCAGTCCTGCGGGCCGGCGAGGTGCACGATCTCGGTGTGCCCGAGGTCGATCAGGTGCCCGGTGGCGATGCGGGCGCCGGCCATCTGGTCGACGTAGAGCGCGTCGTCGCGGTCGTCCTCGCTCGTCTGCAGCGTCACGTGCGGGATGCGCAGCGCGACTCCGGAGAGGATGTCGAAGACGCGGATCTGCGGGGCGACGACCACGAGGCCCTCGACCGCCTGGTTGAGCAGATGCCGGATCCCGGCCTGGATCGACGCGCCGTCGGTGCCGTCGACGTTGGCCGTGACCACGAGGTAGCCCGCGTCGCGCGCCGCCACCTCGATGGCCTGGATGCTGGAGGCCGGACCGTACTGCAGGCTCTGCGAGGACAGCACGCCGACGGTGCGGGTGCGGCTGGTGACCAGTGCCCGTGCGGCGAGGTTGGGGCGGTAGTCGAGCTCGGCCATCACCTCGAGCACGCGCTTCTTCGTCTCGGCGCGGAGGCTCGGGTGGTCGTTCAGGACGCGGGAGACGGTCTGGTGCGAGACGCCGGCCGCGCGGGCGACGTCGTAGATGCTCGGCGCCCGCGACGCGGGCTTGTCTTCCGGCATCGGGGCACCGCGGCTCTCTGTGATCGGCGCCTCCGACGCAGGACCGGGGCGCCCTCACGGGCGGCTCGCCCGTCCGCGGGCGCGTGTGAGCACACTTTACGTCCCTCGGCGCGGGGGCCTGCACACCGACGGAACCTCGACGGCTCGGACGGGGTGCCGCTCCCGGATCGGCCGGACGTTCCGGCGCCGCTGGTGCGGGCGCGCCGGAACGGCGCGATCCGCGCTTCCGCCCGGCGGTCGTCGCAGCGGGTGGTCGCCGCGGTCGGGTCAGCCGTCGAAGACCTCGGCCGAGGCGGAGGCCGCATCGGAGCGGAGCGCGGCGACGAGGTCCTCGGGACAGTCCTCGAAGGCCGTCCTCTCCGGACCGGGAGGCGTGTGCGCTCGGACGTCGACGACGGATCCCTGGGGCGCGACGGCGTCGGGCGATCACAGGCGCCGCCCTGCGGTCCGGGGTACTTTCCCGCGTGTGAACGACAGCGACGAGAAGTCCGGGAGAGGCTGGCGCATCGATCTCGGCGAGCCGCCGGAGAGCGTGTCCGGCGATGTCGTCGACGCTCTCGATAAGGTGTCCGCGGAATTCGCGGCATTCCGGAGCGGGACTTCCGGCGAGGGCGGAGAAAGGGCCGCGGCCCTCCGCGGAGCCGCCCGACTCGGGGCCGGAGAGCACCGGCTCGCCGTCGCCTCGGGGCTGACGCGGGAAGGCGTCCGCGCCTTTCTCGCGGGGGGATGATAAGCCGTCGGAGAGGCGGTTTCCCCGTGCCTCGACGAGCCGGCGCCGAAGGAAGAGAAAGGCCTCGAGAAGGCGCGGCATCCGGAGAGATCGGAGACGACGAATGGACGACGAGGAGTGGGCTCGGTACCTTCTCGCGATGGAGCGCCGAGCACCGACGAATCAGGACGGGGCGGCCGCGGAACGCCGTGACGCGATGCTGGCGGCCGTCCTGCGGGAGCTCGACGCGGTCGATCCGTACGGACTCGAGCCGGGTCGCGAGGACGGCGCTCCCCGCGACGAGCACGCGTCTGAGGCGGCCCCGATCGCGAGCATCCTCCTGCGCCGAGGACGGATCACCGGCGAGGAGCTCGACTCCGTCTGGCGGTTCTGGTTCGGCGAGCCGCTGAGCGCCCTGCTCGGCGACGGCTTCGCCCCGCTCCTGGCGCGGCTCGACCGGCTCGCTCCTCCCTCGGCGGAGGACTGACGGGCGTCGGCTCCCGGCGGCGGACCGGCCGCGGTCCCGGCGTCCCGGGTCGCTCCGCCTAGCTCCGCTCGCGGAAGAAGCGGATGAGCTCGCGCAGGGCCGGGAGCGTCGCGCTCTCGGCCTCGGCGTCGTCGAGGTCGTCGAAGGAGGTGCGGAGCCCGGCGGCGTCGGCGTCGGCGGCGGACTCGAACGCCATCGACCACTCCGGGAACAGCCGCTCCCGGATCGGCTCCTCGAGGAGGGTGCGCAGCTGCGCGTGGCGCTCGTCGGCGGCGATGACGGCCATCCGCTCGCGCAGGACCTCGTCCGGCCCCTCGAGCACCTGGAGGAATCGGCCGTCGCGGTGCAGGAGCATGCCGGTCAGGCCGAGGCGCTCGTTGTTCGCGCGGCACTGGGCGAGCAGCGCGGGGAGGTCGGCGTCCGTGAAGCCGGCGGAGGTGCGGCTGGAGTAGACGAGGGAGAGCATGGCGTCCGTTCCGGGTGGGGGAGGCGGGCGCCTCCGCTCCCAGTGGACCACCGACAGCGCCTCCCGCACGGCCACTTCCGCCGGCGGCGGCGGGCTGCTAGAGCTAGCCGACCGTGATCGGAGCGGCGGACGGACGGGTGCCCTGCCGCATCCAGACGAAGAACCCGACCAGGGTGAACGCGCCGTAGAAGACGTACATCAGCCCCGACGCGTAGTAGCCGGCCGAGAACAGCAACGGCACGCCGACCAGGTCGACGGCCACCCAGATGAGCCAGAACTCGGTCCAGCCCTTCGCCATGCCGTAGGTGGCGAGGACGGAGCCGACGAAGATCCACGCGTCGCTCCAGACCGGCTCGTAGGAGCCGAGCGCGCGGAACACCGGGGTCAGCACCGCGGTGCCGCCGACCATCCCGAGCACCAGCAGGCCGCGGGTGCGCCACGACGCCCAGCGCGGCTCGATCAGGGTGGTCGAGTCGTCGGGGCGGTGGGTCCACCGGTACCAGCCGTAGACGCTGACCAGGATGAACATCACCTGCCGCCCGGCCTGGCCGAGCAGGTTGACGGGGTTCGGAGTGCCGAACAGGGCGCCCATGAAGACCGTGAACAGCAGCACGTTGCCGATGAGGCCGACGGGCCAGGCCCAGACCTTCCGCCGCATCCCGCCGAGGGCGCTGAGGAGCCCGAAGACGTTGCCGATGACCTCCCGCCAGAGGACGGTCTGCTCGCCGATGACGATCTGCGCGTCGAACAGCCAGTGCACGAGGTCCACGAGGCCTTCTTCCTGAGTCGGGGTGCCGGGTGGTGCAACCCTGCCCCATCCCGGGCCATTCCCGTCGCGGGCTGATGAGGGCGCCGCGCTCGGACCACGCTGGATCCCGCTCCGGGGCGGGGAGCGCGACCGGCGACCCGCTGTGCCGCCGCGACCGTAGGCTGGCGGGATGACGTCCCGGGTGCGACTCCTGCTGGCCTCGTCGCACCCCGGGCCGACCGTGACGGTCACCGTGCTGGCGACCGTGATCGCGGCGGCGTCCGGGCATCCGCTCGGGCAGGTCGTGCTGGTGGCGCTCGCCGTGCTGCTCGGGCAGCTCTCGATCGGGCTCGCGAACGACTGGATCGACGCCGACCGCGACCGCGCGGTGGGGCGCACGGACAAGCCGGTCGCGCAGGGGCTGATCGGCGTGGGCGCCGTCCGCATCGCCGCACTGGGGACGGCCGCGGCCGCCGTGGTGCTCTCGCTGCTGCTCGGACCGGTCGCCGCGGTCGCGCACCTGGTGCTGGTCGCCGCGGGCTGGGCCTACGACGCGGGGCTCAAGCGCACGGTCTGGTCGGTCGCTCCCTTCGTGGTCGCCTTCGGGCTGCTGCCGGTGGTGGCGGTGGCGGCGGGCGACGGCCGGGTCCCCGCCTGGTGGGCGATCGCGACCGGCGCCGTGTTCGGCGTCGCGATCCACTGCACGAACGTGCTCCCCGACCTGGTCGACGACGAGGCCACCGGGGTCCGCGGCTTCCCCCACCGCCTCGGCCTGCGGCTCTCCGGAGTCGTCGCCTTCGGGTCGCTGGTGGTCGCCGCGCTGCTCGTGCTCGTCGGACAGCTCGTCGGCGACCAGCCGGTGCGCGGGACGGGCGTGGTGCTCGCGGTGATCGGGACCCTCGCGGTGGTCGTGCTCGCCGCGGCGGGCATCCGCCTGGTGCTGACCGGCCCGCCCACGCGCACCCTGTTCCGGCTGGTGATCGCGGCCTCGCTCGTGCTGGTGGTCGAGCTCGGGCTGGCGGGCGCGCGGCTGGTCGGCTGACCGGCCGCCCTCAGGACCAGCGCATCGCGTAGACGCGGGCGAGCAGGTCCGAGGTCGGCAGGGCGAGGGCGGTGCGGAGGAACGCCTCGCGGCCGCGGTGCGCGAGCGTGCCGAGCGGGCGTCCGAGCGCCATGTTCGCCTCCGCCTGCCGCGCCGCGCGCCGGGCCGCGGTGGTGCGCCGCCGGGCGAAGCCGGGCCAGGGGCCGGCCTCGCCGCGGCGCACGACACCGGCCAGGAGGGGGGCGAGCTCGGCGGCGTCGAGCCAGCCGAGGTTCATGCCCTGCCCGCCGATCGGACTGATCTCGTGCGCGGCGTCGCCGATGAGCACGACGCGGCCGACGCCCATCCGCTCGGCCTCGCGGCGCCGCACCTGGAATCCGCTGAGCATCGTGCACGTCTCCGGGTCGGCGTCGGCGCCCGTCCGGTCGCGGACAGCGGCGGCCAGGGCGCGCGCGGCCTCCTGGTCGGGGGCCTCCTCGGGCCGCCAGGCGGGGGCGCCGAGGGAACGGTCCGGGCCGCTCAGGGCGACGTACCGGCGCCGACCGCCCGGGAGCGGGAAGGACTCCACCACTCCGGCCGGGCCGACGTCGACCAGCGCGGTGCCGGTGAGACCGCCGGGCTCGGGGTCGGCGAAGTCGCCCATCACGTAGCGGTCCGGGTAGTCGCGGCCGGTGGTGCGGATCCCGAGCAGATCGCGGACGGTGCTGCGTGCGCCGTCGGCTCCCACGACGAAGGCGGCGCGGACGGAGACCGGCTCGCCGCCCGGTCCGGTGCCGGTCGCCTCGACGGTGGAGCCGCGACGGAGCAGGCCGGTCAGCGCGACGCCGGGGCGCAGCGCGTCCGGGGCCGCCGCCTCGAGGCGCTCGCGGAGGATCGCCTCGGTGCGGTGCTGGTCGAGGGTGACGACGTAGGGGTGCGTCGCGGAGGCGCGCGCGAACGAGAGCGTGCCGAGCGTGCGGCCCCGGCTGCGCGCGACGCCCTCGCGGACCCGGGTGGCCTCGGCCAGCACGGGAGCATCGGCCCCGATCGCGGCGAACGCGTCGAGCGACGGCGGATGGATGCCGATCGCCCGCGAGCCGCGCGGCACCGAGGAGCGCCGCTCCCACACCTGCACGTCCACTCCGGCCCGCGCCAGGAGCGCGCCGAGCAGGAGTCCGACCGGACCGCCGCCGACCACGAGCACGTCCGTCTCCGCTGTCACGGGTCGAGCCTAGGGAGCGGCGGCGCGGCGGGCGAGGGGGTGCGCTCGACCGCCGCGCGTGCTCAGGGTGCGAGCGGAGGCGTCAGAGCGCGTCGACGGCGGCGAGGATCTCCTCGGTCTCCGTGCGCGTCGTGTAATCGACGTGCACGTCCGCCGTGCGGACGATCCGGTCGACGTCGACGACCAGGACGGTCGGGTACGGGACGGCCGGGGTGTCGTCGGCGTTGCTGTCCTTCACGGCGAAGCCGAGCGCGGTGTGCGCCTCCTGCGCCTCGCCGCTGGGGGCGGTGACGATGCCGAGAGCGCTCGCGAGCGTGTTGCCGGGGTCGGAGACGACGGTGAAGCCCAGGTCGCCGTTCGCGACCGCCGCGCGCGACCCGTCGGGGGTCTGCGGGCTGATCGCGACGAGGGCGACTCCGCGCGACGCGAGCTCGGGGGCGAGGGTCTCGTTGTAGTGCTTGAGCGTGATGTTGCAGTACGGGCACCAGGCTCCGCGGTAGAAGACGAGGACGGCCGGGCCCGCGCCGAGGACGTCCGCGAGGTCGACGGTGTCGCCGTCGACGGTCACGACGGAGGCGGCGGGAAGCGCGTCGCCGGCGGTGACGGCTCCGCTCGGGGCGCCGGCGGCGACGAGGTCGTCGCGCTCGCCGGAGAAGACGGCGGCGAGCTCGGGGCCGACCGTGTCGTCGAAGCCGACGGTGAACTCGTCGAGCTGGGTGCGGACGGAGGTGCTGGTCATCGGAAGTCCTTCGGTCGTGACGGTCGTGGTCCCCCGTCCGGGAGCCTAGGCACGCGGGGGACCGGGCGCCGGGCGCCCGTCACGCGGCGTCACACGACGGCCGACGCGTGTCGGCCGGCGTGCGTGGGGCCCGGCCCCGTCGCTCCGTCAGTCCGGGGCGACGACCAGCTCGCCGCCGGCGGAGCGCGAGACGCACGGCATGATCCAGCGGTCCTGCTCCTCGGGGGTCAGCACCAGGTCGCGGTGCTCCGCCGTCCCGCCGACGAGGCGCAGGCGGCAGGTGCCGCACGTGCCCGACTCGCAGGAGGAGTCGACGTCGATCCCGGAGGAGCGGAGCGCGGTGAGGAGCGAGCGGTCGGCCGGGACCTCCACAACGGCTCCGGTCGGCTCCCAGACGGCGGCGAAGGGGACGGCCCGGTCGCCGACGGCGTCGACGCCCGCGAAGTCCTCGACGTGGATCCGGCTCGGGCGCCAGTGCATCGTGAGGGCGAGGACCTCGTCGATCAGCGCGGACGGACCGCAGCAGTAGATCCGGGTGTCGTCGTCGGGCTCGGCGACGAGCGGCCAGAGGTCGAGCCGGCCGTGGATCGCACTGTGGTGCACGAGGGAGCCGTCGGCGGAGAACTCGTCGAGCCACGCGGTGTCCTCGGGGGTGCGGCTGAGGTAGACGACCTGCACGGCCGATCCCTGCGCCCGGAGCTCGGCGGCCATCGCGCGGATCGGGGTGACCCCGATCCCGCCGGCGATCAGGAGGTAGCGGGCGGCGGGCCGGAGGGCGAAGGTGTTCGCGGGCGGCGCGGAGGAGAGGACGTCGCCGACGCGGACGTCGTCGTGGAGGCTCCGCGATCCGCCCCGGCCCCCGGGCTCCCGGCGCACCGCGATCGCGTAGTGCGACGGCTCCGAGGATCCCGGCTCGACGAGGCTGTAGCTGCGGCGCTCGCCGGAGGGGGTCGTGAGCGTGAGGTGCGCGCCGGCCGAGTAGCCGGGCAGCGGGGCGCCGTCCTCGCTCCGCAGCACGAAGCGGGTGACGGCCGAGGTGAGCGCCTCGCGCTCGGCCACCACGAGCGGCAGCTCAGCCACGGAGCACCAGCTCGTCGCCCACGCCGAGCGTGCCGCCGTCGAGGACCTCCGCGTAGACGCCGAGGAGCTCGTGGCCGTAGGTCTCGTGCAGCAGGCGAGGGACCGGCAGGTCGCGCCGACCGGTGCCCGGCTCGACCTCGGTCGCGGCGCACCGCTCGGTGGCCTTCGTGATCCGCAGCCGCAGCCCGCCCGCGGTGAGCTCGCGCCCGAGCAGCTCGAGCTCGCTCCACGCGGGCAGCCCCTCGAGGTGGATGTTCCCGCGGAACCGCAGCGGATCGACGCTCCGGCCCGTGCGCTCGGCGAGGTCGCGGACACTCGCCAGGTTGATCAGCGAGACGTACTCCATCTCGACATCGGAGTTGTGGGCCGTGTCGGTGTAGCGGCGCCCCGCGTCCTGGGCGATCACGGGCTCGACGCCGGGCGGCAGGTCGAGCACGCGGGCGGCGAAGGAGCGCAGTGCGGCCCGGCCGTCCTCCGCGCCGAGGTCGGCGGAGAGGACCCGGTGGCCGCGGACGTCGACGGTGAGCACTCCGCTGCCGGGGTCGAGGTGCGTGGTCAGGCCGGCGAGGCGCGCCTCGGCGACGAGCACGAAGTACTCGCGCTTGGAGATGCCGTGCCGCATGCCGGGCCGGTAGGCGCCGCCGGGGCGGGCGAGGGCGATCGTGCGGTCGAAGGGGACGCCGCGGCCGGCGGTGAGCTCGACGCGGGGGAGCGGCTGCGGGGTCAAGCCCTTCACCGGGTAGACGAAGAGGCCGTCCACGCGTGTCGTCATGCCCCCATCCTGGCGCATCGCCGGGGAGCCGGCAGGGCCGTCGCGGCGCAGCGGAGCGCGAGGGACGGACGCGGCGCCGTGCGGATCCTGCGAGGGCGGGCGGAGGGATCCCCTCCGGCGGGCCTCGTCAGTACTGGAGGGAGAGGCCGACCAGGGGCGGGACGACGAGCGCGCCCAGCTCGACGATCGCGACGCTCGCGCCGACGCCGAGCGTGACGGCCGAGAGCAGCCGGGCGCGGTCCTTCCGCGCGACGCCGATGACGCCGACGATCGCGGTCGCCGTCGCGAGCACGAGCATCGTGACCCCGAGGGCGGCGAAGAGCGCCCCGATCTGCGTGGTGTCGAAGCCGCCCTGGAACGCGAGGACCGGGATGGCCGTGGTGAGCGCGGTCCGCCCGATCTGCGCGAGGACGAGGACGATCGCGAGGACGAGGCCGACGAGGCCGACGACGTCGCGGGGCCGGGGCTGGGGGGCGGGGACGGAGGCGGTCACGCCGTCGAGCCTAGAGGCGGGCGCGGCGGCGGGGCGAGTGCCGAAGGGTGTCGCCGAGCTCGGTTTTTCGTCTCATGACCGGCGCCCCTGGCGGGCTTCCTCCGAACGAGAACCGGCTTCCCGTGACTGCTCGGCACCCTGTCATGCACTTCGTGCTCACGAGTGCTTCGGAAGGAGGAACGCCGGGAACACCTCAGCGAATCTCTCGGCGGTGACTATGAGCCATTGAGCGAGATCAGGAGCGGTGGCCTCGTCGCGCCACTCGCCGGTTTCGCGTAGGAGGACCTGGCTCGACAGGTTCCCCGGCTCATTGAGCCACTCGAGATCCGCGCCGACGGCAGCCTCGATCTCCACGCGATGGTCGAGCAGGCGGGCGAAGAGCGCCTTGTCCTCTCGGATCTTCAGCGCACAGGAGACGCCGGCGGGTTCGCGGGACGACAATCCGAGGACGATGACGGATCCGGGCACGCCGAGACTCACGTCGACAGTGGATCCGGTCGATCCGCTGGGCCAGGACGTGATCCTCGTCTGGAGACTCTCGCCGAGGTCGTGGACCTTGAGGAAGAACGCCTTCCTCTGCGCGAGGAGCGGCCGGGTCCCAGGCACCCGATGTCGATCCTGGTCGATCTCCAGCCCCGCGAGATCGGCGAGGTCTTCGGCGCGGAGGAACTGCGCCGGATCGGCCCGGCCCTCGCGATCGAAGGTGAGACCCTCGGACTCGAGGAACTCGCGCGGAGGATCGGTCCGGTCCGAGTCCATCCATCTGAAGCCCGGCGCTATCGTGCCGCCGCTTTGAAGTACTCTCCACGCGCCTTGCATCGGGTTGCTCGCGAGGACGGCTGCGACGGGTTGAGGGTAAGAGCCGGCGACCAGGGCGACCTCGCCGTAGGACGTCCATCTGCCGGCGGGGATCTCGGCGACTATTGAGGCCACGACGCTCCGCATCGCGGAGGGCTCTGCCCCGCCGGACGACGTCAGGTCTTCATCAGGACCAGGCCACAGAGCGATGATCCTCTCTGCGAGAGCGGCGCTGCGCTTCGCGATCTCCGGAGCGCCCCACTCCTCCTCGCCCGCGATCTCCTGATTAAGGCGAAGGCCACTCTCGGCCAGCATCCTGCGCTTCTGGTCGAAGGGGCGGTTGCTGAGCTCGCTGTTGTACCCGGTGAGAGTGAGGTTGCCGATCGTGTGGACGAGGCGGTCGTGCTCATAGGCGAGATCGGATCCGTCGGGCAGGCCCCGCTCGAAACCACGCCGTACGGCGTCGGTCAGGGTCTGAGGCAGGACGTGCTCGATGGTCAGGTTGCCCGGGTCGATAGTCTCCTTCGACTCGTAGGACTCCTCGAGCCACAGCAGGATGAGCTTCTTCTGAGCGGCCCGACCCTGCCAGTAGAACGGGACATTCGTCACCGCCTCCCGCACCTGCTTGTCCGTGCCGTAGTACTTGCGGCCGCGCGACAGGTGCTCGCGCAACGCGACGTCGATATCGGGGGCATCGGCAATGGCGCTCACTGCTTGAAGGAGCGTTCGATTCAAGCTCGCAGTCGCGCGCCCGATGACGATGCGCCGGACGAAGTAGGACTCGAGGTAGGTCAGGGCCTGAAGCACCTGATCAGCGGACGCGGTTCCTGCAGCCCGCCGGTCCAAGAGGCGCATGACGACGGGATACGCAGTCGTCGAGCCCCATGCTCGGATCCGCGTCAGGCGTCTCTGGATTCGGTTGTCGACCTCGAGCGAAGGATCGAGAATAGCCGCGAGTACGTCGCCCAGCTTCGCGATTCGCACGACCTCGGCCACGATTTCCGCCGGGCCGGCGAGCTTCTCTAAGCGCTTCTGCTGCCCTGTATACGTGTCCGACTGCTTGGCGCGTTCGTCCGTCTGCACCAGGTCGAGCCAGAACAGCAACTCGAGGCTGTCTGCACTGAGCTTCTTCTCCAGAGGCAACCAGACCGATTCGTAGACCTCGACGCCGCTGTCGCCGAGCCGCATGAACAGATAGTTCTTCAGGAGATCCGACTGGGTCAGCTGAAGGCCGGTGTTGTTCAGCGATTCGAAGATGCGGTGTGCATTGTCCCGGGGCTCTGCCGTCACGACGACGAGGGCGAGGCCGTTGACTATGACGTTCTCGATCTCCTCGAGATCGTGCGGATCATCCGGGTCGTCGGCCGCAGCGATCTTCGAGCGGAAGTGGTTGTACGCCTCGCCGATCCGGCCGACACCTCCTGCGTCCGGAGCCGACCGAATGACCGCCAGGTAGGATGCTCTATCCGCCTGCGTGGGCAGAACTTTCGCCGGCTTGTCCTTGTCGTACACATTGACCAGGTACTGCGCCTGGATGCCCTCAGCCTTTTCGGCGTCGCCGGTCTCGTTCAAGTGGTCTCGGAGGGCGGCCAGGAGGAGCGTGAGGGTCGTCAGGCGCTGCTGCCCATCGACCACGAGCAGCTTCGAGACGCCGACAACCGAGAAGTCGGGACTCTGGGCGAGTACCAGCGAGCCGATGAAGTGCGTCGCGGTGGGCTCCTCGCGGCGGGTGTTCGCGAGCTCGGCGATGTCGTTCCACAGCTGGTCGAGCTGCGGCTTCCCCCATGAGTAGACCCGCTGGTAGAGCGGCACCTGGTACTGCTTCTTACCCTCCAGCACACCGGCGAGGTTCGTCTCCGCTGCCTTGACCATTCTTACCTCCGCGTTGAAGTGTCTTCAAGATCGGCTTGCGCCCGTGGACGGCGCCTAATGATCGGCGGGCGCTGCCACTGAGAGGCCGCCCCTATTCGGGGTGAGCTCGAGGACGGTCTGGTCCGAGTCGGTGAGAACCGGGATCCCGTCGGGCAGCGTGTGGAGCGCCCGGGCGAGACGGCTGAAGGTCGTTCGAGCCTCGAGAGTTCCTTTGCCGGCGAAGGCGATGAGAATCCTGCTCGCGTCGATCTGCAGAACGCTCAGATCATCGAGGAGCCCGACGAGCTGCACCTGTCGTGCCGCGATCCGCCCGAGCTCGTCGCGGAGGACCCCCTCGACGGAGAGCAGCGACCGGTCCGGATTCGCATGCTCGGCCGCGACCCTCTCGAGCACCGCGATCCGAGCTCGAAGAGAGAATCCCTCGTACATCTGGGCGACGATGCGTTCGAATTCCCTCATCGGATCGTCGCGCTTGCCCACGAGTGCGACGAGGAGCTCGGGCGCGTACACCCGGTCAACGCCCTCGTACTTGGCCACGACATCGAGCCAGCGGTCGAGACGATCCTCGTAGCTGTTTGCAAGCGCATCGAGCGCACCGAAGGCATGGGCGGCTGAAGAGATCGCCGGGATCCTCGCTTGGTCGAGCAGGTAGCCGGCGACTTTCCGCGTCTGCTGCGCCGCGGTGACCAGTACCGATCGGTCCTCCTCGTTGGCCCGATTCTCGATTCCGAGCAGTGTCGTCGTTATCCTCTCAAGCTTCTTGTTCATCTGGTGCTGCGCGAGCATATCCCCGGCGACGGCAAGACCCACCGTGGCGATAAGTGGTCCGGCCGCAGCAGCGGCGCCCGTCCCCGCCACTGCCGGGACGAGCCGAGCATGAGCCGAGAGTTTCGTCGACCCGGCCGCCCGGACGATTCCGCGGAACCCGCCCCCTACTGCGGGAACGAGATCGCGAGCGACCGCGCCGGTCGGGAGGATGACGCGGTAGAGGCCCTCAGCGGATCCGGGCGATCGGGTGAGGCCGCCCGCGGCCTGACCGATCGCCTTCGCGAAGGCCCCTGCGGTCTGAGCCACGAGACCCGAGGCCACCTGGCCGGCCGGTGTCGGCACGCGACTGATGAGCAAAGCATCGCGATTGAGGAGCATGCGGAGCATCCCCTCGGTGCTCGGTTCCGACGGCGTCGGGACCAGGGGGACGACGACAGCTTCTTCGGGATCCACGGCGCCTCCAGCTGGTGTGTGTATCTCATCCTGTCAGTCGGCGGGGACCGAGCCGACGCATCCCGTTCGGACCGATCAGTCGGCAGCGCTCCTGAAAAGGGACCACCCGGATGCCCGTCCACTGGTTATGGCGCGATGACCCGAGTGCGGTATGTCAAGGTCCGTTCTGCAATGTCCTGTTCGCCTGCCGCCCCTTGCCCGCGCGCCGCTCCGCGCGCACGCTGGAGTCATGACCGCCTGGAGCCCTCTCGAGATCGTCGGCGCCGTGTCCATCGCCCTCGCGCTGATCGGGCTCGCCGTCGCGGCCGTGGCGGTCGGAGCGGGCGACGAGATCGCGTTCATCGGCGTGCTGGTCGCCTTCGCGGTCGCGGTCACCGGGCTCGGCCTCCACATCGCCGGCCGCGAGGCGCGATACCGCCGCGACAACCGGTGACTCCGAAGCGCTTCCGCCGCGACGACCGCTGAGGAGGTGCGCTCCCGCCGCGGCGGCCGCTCAGCGGGACGCGCCCCACCGCGACGGCCGCTGATCGGGGGGCGCCCCGCCGCGACGGCACTCGGCCGGTCAGTGCCCGAGCTCCACCAGCAGCACGCCGGCGATGATCAGGCCGATCCCGCCGAGCATCGTCCAGGTCAGGGGGTCCTGGAACAGCCAGCGCCCGAGCACCGCGGTCAGCGCGACTCCGACCGCCGCCCAGATCCCGTAGGCCACCCCGATCGGCATGCCCTGCGCGAGCGCCCCGGCCAGCAGCGTGAACGCGACGACGTAGCCGACTCCGACCACGACGTACCAGCGCTTCCGGCCGTCCGTCGCGGGCTTGAGGCTCATCGTCGCGGCGACCTCGGTGAGGATCGCGCCCGAGAGCAGCAGCCAGGCCATCAGTGCGCCGCCCGGCGCGCGGCCTGCGCTCGCTGCGAGCCGATCTCGACCATCAGCACGCCCGCGATGATCAGCACCAGCCCGATCTTCATCACGCCCGTCAGCGGCTGACCGAAGAGCACGGCCGCGAGGACCGCCGTCAGCGCGACGCCGCACGCGCCCCACACGCCGTACGCGACTCCGATCGGCATGCCGGCCTTGAGCACCCGGCTGAGGAGGACGAACGCCGCCAGGTAGCCCGCCACCACGAGGGCGTACCAGCCCGGCGACTCGATGGCGGCCTGGAGGGCGAGCGACGCCGTCACCTCGGTGAGGATCGCGCCGGTGAGGAGCACCCAGCTCATCGCGTGCCGTCGGATCGCGTCATCCGGCCAGCGTAGGTCGGGCGCGGAGGCGTGCGCCCGCAGAACGAGAGCGCAGTGCCCGGAGACGGGGTGGGAACGATCGTTCTCCGGGCGGCGACGCGCTCACCGCGCGAAGTGCTCGCGCACCTCCGCCTGCCAGCGCTCGCGGTCCTCCTCCGTGATGAACGCAGCCTCGAAGGAGTTGAGCGCCAGCTGCTCGAGCTGCGCGTCGTCCATCCCCAGCTCCTCGACCAGGGCGCGGTAGTTCTCATCCACGTAGCCGCCGAAGTAGGGCGGGTCGTCGCTCGAGACCGTCACGACGAGTCCCTCGCGGAGCATTGCGGGCAGCGGGTGGTCGGCCATCGTGTCCACCGCGCGCAGGGCGACGTTCGACAGCGGGCACACCGTCACCGGGATGCGGCGCTCGCGGAGCATCGCGACCACCTCCGGGTCCTCCATCGCGCGGATCCCGTGGTCGATCCGCTCGACCTTCAGCAGCTCGACGGTGGCCGCGACCGTCTCGGGCCCGCCCTCCTCGCCGGCGTGCGCGACCAGGCGCAGTCCCTCCGCCGCGGCGCGCGCGTAGACGTCGACGAACAGCTCCGGGCCGAAGCCCACCTCGTTCGAGTCGAGCCCGACGCCGATGACGTGCTCGCGCCAGGGGAGGATCGCCGTCAGCATCTCGTCGGCCGCGTCGGCGCCCAGGTCCCGGAGGAAGCACATGATCAGGTCCGTCGAGATCCCGTGGGTCTCCTCGCTCCGGCTGAGCGCACGGGTGATCCCGCTCATCACGGTGTCGAGCGCGACGCCGTTGCCGAGGTGCGTCTGCGGGTCGAAGAAGATCTCGGCGCGGCGGACGTTCGCCTTCTGCGCCCGGTCGAGGTAGCCGGTCGCGAGCTCGAAGAAGTCCCGCTCCGTCTTCAGCACGGTGAGGTTCGAGTAGTGCAGCTCCAGGAACGACGCGAGGTCGGTGAAGGAGTACCGCGCGCGGAGGGCGTCGAGGTCCTCGGTGGGCAGGGCGACTCCGTTGCGGCGCGCCATCTCGACGATGTGCTCGGGCTCGATCCCGGCCGGCACCTCGCAGCAGGGCGAGCTCTAGCACCCGGGGGCGGGGCCGCTCCGGATCCGTAGGCCTCCGCTGTTTCGCGCGCCTCCCGCCGGAAACGCGCGCGAAACAGCGGAGGCCTACGGTCGGGAG